>JBHIDG010000419.1:0-2826 GCA_046760025.1 Woeseia sp.
AACGCTGATGTGACAATAATATTACTATCTGAAATACTCCGTATACTGCTTCACGTATATGCGGTGATCCTGACGAGGTAGGCTGGATGAACAGACGAGACTGGCTGGCCGGGCTGGGCGCATTGCTGGCGGCGCCACTGACGACGCGCTTCGCTGCGGCCGGACCGGTGGATATTGATACCGCCGTTGGCAACTTTCGCTACGTCTACTCAGACGCTGCGCTGAAAAGCGACTTCCTGGATTTCCTGACCAACGTGTTCCACCTGTACCCGGAACATGAGCTTCACGACGCGCTAGCGAGAATTTCAGCGAGCAAAGACGACGACCAGCAGATATACGAATCTCTGCAGCTCGAACTCGACGATTTACGCCCGTTCCTCGGCGCATTCCGTTATGCCATCCCTGCACTCCGGAAGCAGAAGCAGATCATGGCCGCCCAAACCCTGATGCTGGTCGACCCGGACGCTACCTATGACGGTCATCTGGAAATCGGTTCGACGGGCCGTTACATCGGCATTCTCGAAGACAAGCTGGATATTACCGGTGCCGTTTTCCTGCTGCACACGCAAGAAGCCGGCTACGGGCCGGAAGACATCGTCGATCGGGGCCAACTTGCGAAAATCGGCACTCACATCGATATGGGCAACTACTCTACCGAGTTCGCCAATATCATTCCGAAGAACTCCCTCGACATGGTGACCGTCTTCATCGGATTTCACCATTGCCCCCTGGACACGCGGAAGGAGTTTATCTCGGCGGTTCGCGATGTCATCAAGCCCGGCGGTACGTTGATTCTCAGAGACCACGACTGCCATGACGAAGACTCCTGGCGCATGGCCGCACTGGCGCACGATGTATTCAATGCCGGAACAGAGGAATCCTGGCGATACAACGCCGACGAGTTGCGCAACTTTTACTCGATCCGCTACATCATCGATTATCTGGAAGACGTGGGGTTCCGTAACGGCAACCAACTCCTCTTTCAGCCGGGTGATCCGACCCGCAACGCCTTAACGGCATTCACCAAGATCTGATCGACGAGGCCTGTGGGCGGCCTTTTGATTCCTTAAACAATATTGTGAGGGCCGCCGTGCATCGCGTACGGTTCGGGGACATCAAATAAATCATTGCATTCAAAGCACTGGCTCGATCGGTAACCAGCTCTCGATCCAGGCACGGAAGCGCTTGCCGCGGCTGGCGACGCCATCGGGATTGAAGTCGAGCGTCGTCTGCCAGCTGTTCTCCGGCTGGATGTCCTGCTCGATGCTGGCGGTGAGTTGCCGTGCAAGTTCCTGGTTGCTTACGAGTACGCCGACCTCGGTATTGAGGTTGGCCGAGCGCGGGTCGAGATTGAACGTGCCGATGTAAATTACGCGATTGTCGATCACGAGGCTCTTCGCATGTAGCGCGAATATCGGGTTGTTTTCGGCAAGGCTCGGGTAGCGTTCGACCAGCGTCTCGCGAATGGCCGGGGTTGGCTTGTATTCGTAGATCTCGACACCGGTTTCCAATAACCGCTTTCGCTGGTTCAAGTAGCCGCTGAACGCCGGTACGTTGTCGGTCGAGGCAAGGGAGTTCGTCGAGATACGGATGCGCACGCCTCTTGAAATCAGCTCCTGGAACAGCTCGAAGCCGCCCTCCGGCACGATCAGGTACGGCGACTGGATCAGCACGGACTTATCGGCATCCTGTAGTGCCTCGATCAACAGGCGTGTCGACTCGCCACCGCCACCGAGTCCCATGTCACCTGCGTTCTTGCCGGGGATGTCGCTGATGAACCTGGCATCGCTCCACTCCAGCGACTGCATGAGGGTCGGGATCGCCTGGGTTATCTCTTCTATCGCCTGGCGCACTTCGAGGGCGAAGTTTTTGGGGTGTGCTGCATAGGCGTGCAGGCCCTGTTGATAGTCCCGGACGTCCTCCGCCGAGATCTGGTCGAGCGCATCGGCGAGCAGTGTCTCCACCGGCACGGCATACTCGCTGAACCAGAATTCTCCGAAATTCAGAGACATCTCCCTCACGGCGGGGCCGAGTAACAGGATGTCGCGGTCGCGGAAGTTGTAGTCGTGGTCGAAGTACTCGTCCGCCATGTTGCGGCCGCCGGTGATGCCGGCGACGCCGTCGAAGATTGCCGTCTTGTCGTGCATGCGCTGGTTGATGGCGCGGAAGTCGGTAAAGATGTTCTTGAACTTCTGCCAGAAGCCGACACCGACCGAGAGTTTCGGGTTGTAGATGCGGACCTGCACCTTGGGGTGCGCGGACAGGAGGAGCAGCGTGCGGTCCTCGGCGTCGATCAGTGTGTCGTCGACGAGCACCCGTACCGAAACGCTCCGCTCGGCGGCGCTCAGGAGCTGTTCCGCCGCGAGGATGCCGACGTTGTCGGTGCTCCAGATGAAGTACTGGACGTCGATCGAGGTCGTCGCGTGTTGCGTAAGCCACGCGCGGCCGATCAGCGATTCCTCGCCCCTCTCCAGGATGTACATGCCCGTCCGCGACGCCACGCTCCTCTTGCAGTCATCGCAATTGGAATCGATCCAGTCGGTGAGCGACTGCGCAGGGCCGGCCGTCGCCCAAACGAAGGCAAGGAGAGTGACATAGAGTCGCGTGGTCCAGGTCAACAGCGTCCGGAGAGTCAGCCCAAGAATGTGAGCGAGTGTACAGAATTACCAGGAGCCTGTGACCATACTCCGCCGCTGAGCTGGAAACGATGCTTGGCCACGTTGAGACGACAGTCCGCAACGCTCGCAACACTGTGCTGAGAACAGGCTGGCGAAAAAGCAGGCAAGTCGCAACTGGAAAATGCAGTACTCGACCATGAGGCTTGTA
>JBHIDG010000420.1:0-2819 GCA_046760025.1 Woeseia sp.
AGGTTTCCACGGGATCGCCATCAGCATTACCTGTTAAGGGTTCCCCGTTACAGTGCAGTCCACTGCATCGGTTCAGTTTCCCGATGCAGGCTCCACAATTAAAGGCCGATGCTCTATCCAATTGAGCTACGGGCGCATCAACGTATAAGCACTCTCCTGACAATAAAACTCGTTGGAACCGACGTGGTCGGGGCAGCCAGATTCGAACTGGCGACCCTCTGCTCCCAAAGCAGATGCGCTACCAGACTGCGCCATGCCCCGCCGCCGGATCCGTTCCCTGCCGAGGCGAATCCTGCCCGTCTCGGCGGGGCACGATCATACGGGGGGCCCCGAAATCAGTCAATTCTGGTCTAATTGGGGTTTGATTTGTCGTTTTCGGACGCTTCGATGAAGAATTTCATACTAATGCTGCTCGTTTTGGCCGCTTTTTGCGTTTCCTATGCGCAAGAAGAGTCACCGGCTCATCCGCATGTCCGGGTGGAGACGACCGAAGGCTCATTCGTGCTCGAACTGGAGGGAATGCGGGCGCCGTTGACCGTGCGAAACTTCCTCTCCCTGGTCGATGCGGGCTATTACGACGGCACGATCTTTCACCGGGTGATCCCGGATTTCATGATCCAGGCCGGCGGATACACGCCCGACCTGAAGGAAAAGGAGTCTGACAACACGATCCCGAACGAGTCCGGAAACGGGATGAGCAATGTCTACGGCACGGTCGCGATGGCGAGAACCCCGGACCCGCATTCGGCGAGTGCGCAGTTCTTCATCAATGTCGCCGACAACACGCGCCTGGATCCGGGCAGGGATGGCTGGGGCTATGCCGTTTTCGGTTACGTCATCGAGGGCGTGAAGGTCGTCGACAAGATCGCGTCGGTACAAACGGGACCGTCGGGCAGATTCGAGAAAGACGTGCCGGTCGTGCCGGTCGTCATTACGACAATGTCGCGGGTGCTCTACGACGATTAGGGCTTTTTGCCGGAGGGAACCCCACTGTGAAACCGGAACTGCTCGTCGGGTTCTGATATCAGCTTTGATTCCAGTGACTTGAGTTCCCCGAGCCGTCGATCGAATTCCTCTTCGGTGACAGCTGATTCAATTCTTGCGAATTCCAGATAGGTCTCGAAGTGCCTGGCTTCCGATTCGAGAAGCCCTGTATACAACCTGCCCAGCTTCTCGGGCACATGCGGGATCAGTGCGGCGAATCGTTCGCAGGATCGCGCTTCGATCAGTGCACCGACCAGCAACAGGTCGAGCAGCCGGGCCGGCTCTTCGCGCCTGACTGCCTGCCTGAGTTTGCCCGCGTATCGCGAAGCCGACAGCCGCTCGAAAGGAATGTCCAGTTCCTGCATGAGTCTTCTCGCCTGCTCGAAGTGGCGGAGTTCTTCGCGCGCCAGTGAAGACATGCGCCGGACGAGCACCGTGCGATCCGGGTAGCGATAGATAAAGCCGAGCGCCGTCGAGGCGGCCTTCAGTTCACAGTTCGCGTGATCGAGCAGCAACGCGGGTATGTTCGCTTTGGATTTCCTGATCCATTCCAGGGGCGTCGGTTTATCCAGAAAAACCGCAATCGGCTCCGGGACTGTCACAGCCACTCCGGCACCTCGTCCGCCGACTGCAGCCTGTCCTCCGGTCTTTTTGCGAGCAGCAGGTTCAAAAGAGCCTGATGGCGCGCCAGGCGATGCGGCAGTAACGGAATCGGCGCGTTGCGATGTTGGTAGATAATGCCCATCGCATTGCTGGCACTGAATGGTTTTTGGCCGGTGAGCATCTCATAGAAGATGACGCCGAGGCTGTAGATGTCGCTTCGCGAGTCGATCTCGGCGGCATGGCCCTGCTCCGGGCTCATGTAGTAGGGTGTACCGAATATCTCGCCGTGGTCCGTCATCTCCAGTTTCAGCCGCATGCGTTTCGCCAGGCCGAAATCGATCAGGGCGATGCTGCCGTCGTCGCGTAGCATGATGTTGCCCGGTTTGAGGTCGCGGTGCAGGATGCCGACTTCGTGCACGACTGCCAGTGCACTGGCGATTTGGGTCAGGTAGTTCACTGAATCCGGCTCGCTGATGCCTTCCTGAATCGTCTTCTTGAGGTCGCCGCCCGAGAGGTATTCCATCGCGATGTGCGCATGATCGTCGCTGACGCCGAGGTCGTAGATTCTGACGATGTTCGGGTGCTCGAGGTCCGCGATGAGTTCGTATTCCTGGAGGAAGCGGTCGAATGCCCCGATGCCGTCGGACAGATCCGGGACCTGGCGCAGCACTTTTAGAATGATGCTGATGCCGGTTGATTCCTGCTCGGCGAGGTAGACGGCGGAATGCTCGCTGACTGCGAGTTTTTCTATGAATTGATAGCCTTTTATCAGTGGGTGCAGTCCCATCGCCAGGTCGCCGACAAATAGCGAATCCGTCGAGGCGACTTGCCGTTTGGCGATCAGGATGCGGCTCAGTGCGACGATCAGGGCATCGTGGCTGATTCTCTCGCGCCGGAAAAAGCCGTCCGCGCCGAGTCGCCTGGATTCAGCCATTTCTTTTTTCTCGTCACCGCCGCTGAAATAGATGATCGGAGGAAAGCCGGGTGTCTTCAGAAACCGGCGGAGCACTTCGATGCCCTTCTTTTTGCCCAGCGCGTCGCCCAGCAGCACGATGTCATTGCCGGCCCCGGAGAACTCGTCCGACAGGTATCCCGCCGTAGCAGGGTCGTAGTCGGAGATGACGGCGTCGGGCCAATGCGTGGTCACATGATGCATGAGCAGGCTTCGAAACTCGGCCTGGTCGTCGATGATCATCACTTTGATACTCATGGCGATATGCGACTCGCGGGCA
>JBHIDG010000421.1:0-2813 GCA_046760025.1 Woeseia sp.
CAGGAACATGCGGTCGATATGTGCAGCCCGGCGCCCATAGGCCCGCACCACGGAGAGCGGATCAAAGCGCCGGGTGCGGGGAATGCAACGCGTGATGTGGCCGAGTTCGGTGAGCAGGTGGCGGCGGTAGTGACCGTTCGTGCGGTCGGCCGCGCCGTGCCGGACGATCTCCTCAAGATGGTGGTCGACGGCCTCGGCTATGCGCTCCTCCAGGATGCGCGCGACGACCTCGCGGCCGGCACTGCGGCAGTCCTCGCCCCACCCGTAGCCGTCTAACTCCATCTCCTTGATAAATTCGAAGGCTTGCGGCAAGTTGCGGATCGTCGCTGTCTGTGACAAGGGGGTGCCCTTTCGATCGGGTTTCAATCAGCCCTAGGAGTATCCTTTTCCCTCGCCTGAGACAAAATCTGATACATCACTCAGTGAACAAACGAGATGGACAAGCATGCTTAGAAGGTCCAGACTTGCCGATTACTAGCAGTTGTCAGTTGAAATCGGCTCGCGGGACTGCCTCGCTTGCGGAGCGACAAGATGCCCGGATTTAAAATAGCCGCCACACTGGGCCTCGTTGCAGGGGTAACAGGCAGCGTCCTCGCGCTCACCTCGCTCGGTTCAGCATTAGAGCAAGACCTTGGGCTGCGTTCGCTGTACGCGATCAGGGGCCCGCTTGAGCCTCCGCCGGAAGCTGTCGTCGTCAGCATCGACAAGAGATCTGCTGATCGGCTCGGGCTGCCGCCTAAGGCGAGAAATTGGCCGCGCTCTTTGCATGCCCGTCTTACCGACAGCTTGGTTCGACGCGGCGCCTCGGTCGTTGTGTTTGATTTAGACTTCTCCGAACCTCGTGATGACGACGCTCTCGCCGTGGCGATAGCACGTGCCGAGCGAGTTGTACTTTTTGAGCGAATCGACGTCGAGAGGATCCCAATCAACCACGGGCCCGAAGGTTTGGCTGGCGAAATATTGCAGGAGCAAATTGTCCAACCGGCCGAACAACTACGGCTTAAGGCCATGGGCCTCGGGCCGTTTCCGCTACCGAAAGTCCCTGCCAGAATTGATCAGTTTTGGGCGTTCAAGACGGCTGCGGGTACCGTGTGGCCGACGCTGCCTGCGGTCGCGCTACAGGTCTACACGTTGCCTGCTCTCGAGCAATTCTTGGAGCGCCTCGAACGCGCGGGGCTCCGACGGCTTGACGTTCTCGCCCAAAGTCGTGCGGACGTGCGAAACGAAAAGGATCTACGTCGGTTAATGCGTAATCTTCGCCTCGAATTCAAGAAGCATCCGGAAATATCTCAGCGCCTCCTGGAAGCCTCGGCTATGGACGAAGGTTTGTCGCCTGGCGGACGAACAGTTCTAACTGCGCTGGTAAAGCTATATGGCGGAGATGACGATTATCATTTAAATTATTATGGGCCGGCCGGCACCGTACGAACGATCCCCTATTACGCGGTCCTAAATAGCGATGACTCGTCTGCTCCGAAAAGCGAACTCGACCTATCCGGAAAGGTTATCTTTGTCGGCGAGTCAGAATTGTTAAGCGCCGAGCAAAAAGACGGTTTCTACACGGTTTTTTCGCGTGAAGATGGCGTCGATTTAAGCGGCGTCGAAATTGTCGCATCAGCGTTCGCCAATCTGCTGACTGATCGCACGCTACGGCGTCTCAGCAATGTGACGACCTTAAGCATAATCTTGCTTTTCGGTGGGCTTGTCGGTGTATTGGCATATCTTCTACCGGGGGTGCGCGGGGTGGCTTCGACGTTAGTGGTCGGAGCCGCGTACTTCGGGTCGGCGCAATTACTATTCACGGAGTACAACTTGGTCGTTCCCGTTCTTGTTCCGCTGTTTCTTCAACTTCCGCTGGCGCTCATGATGGGGCTGTTCTCGCAGTACCTCGGCGCGAAGCATGAACGCGAAAAATTTAGCCGGGCTATTCGTTACTACGTGCCAGAAAAGGTAGCCGAGTCACTAGCGAGGGAGGGCAAGCCCGCGGCGAACCCTGAACTGATGTATGGTATCTGCCTTTCAACGGACGCCGAGCACTACACGACTGTATCGGAGGAAATCGGCCCGCAGGAATTGGCATCCTTGATGAATGAATATTATGACCTGCTGGTCGATCCGGTCGTGCGCCACCATGGTATAATTGCAGAAATCGCGGCCGACAGCATGATGGGCGTGTGGAAGACGCAGCAGCCAGAGAAAGATACGCGCTTGCATGCATGTCTGGCGGCTCTTGAGATCCGCCGGGCAGTTGATCGCTTCAACAAACGGCATGGAGACCGACCGTTGCCCACGCGCATCGGCTTGCATGCAGGCCGGGTGGCACTGGGAAACATTGGCGGCGGTGGCCATTACGCTTACAGTTTGATCGGCGACAGCGCCAATACGACGTCACGCATCGAAGCGCTGAACAAGCATCTTGGCACGAGGATCCTCGCCTCAGAATCGGTGGTTGTCGATCTCGATCGCTTGTTCGTGCGTCGCATAGGATCCTTCATGTTGGAAGGCAAATCCAGCCCACTGTCGATCTTCGAGATCATCGGCCGACGAGAAGAAAATTCTGGAAGCGCCGAAGACAATCTGTGCGAACGATTCGCTTCTGCACTGAGGGCGTTTGAAGCGGGACGCTGGACGGAAGCGGCAGAAAAGTTTGATGCGGTCATCTCGGTCCATCCGAGAGACGGACCGACCCAATTCTACCTAAAGCGCTGTCGACAATATTTCGCTGCGCCGCCACCGCCTGGTGAGGGTTGGATCATCCGGATGGAAACGAAATGAACGATGCCGGCCCATAATACGGACCGACCCGCTCTGAC
>JBHIDG010000422.1:0-2811 GCA_046760025.1 Woeseia sp.
ATCATCGCCACGCCGGCCAGCTCTCCCTGTGCCCCGGCCATCGGCGTCAGGGAAACGCCCTTCATGCCGGTGACCGCCTTCAGCATCTGCTGAAGTTCGTACATGCATTCGAGAAAACCCTGGCCGTGGCTCACGGGCCCCAGGGGGTGCCGGCGCGCGAAGCCCGGCAACAGTGCGAGTGCATTACAGACCCTCGGGTTGTACTTCATCGTGCACGATCCGAGCGGATAGAAGTGGGTATCTATCGACAAATTCTGTTGGGATAATCTCGTGAAATGCCTGAGGACCTGTAGTTCCGACACCTGGGGCAACCGGGCGGGTTCATCCCGCAGAAACGCATCCGGAATACCGGCTTCGCCGGCCTGCCGTGGGGCCTGGGCCATGGCCCTGCGACCCGGACGCGATTTCTCGAAGATCAGTGGCTCACTCATGCTCGTCTACTCTTCTAGCTGTATACCCAGCGCCTGATACGCCGCCTTGTAATTCGGTTCCTGGGCGAGGTCCTCTATCTGTTCCCGATGCACAATCGTGTTATTTTCGTCGAGCACGACAACCGCTCTCGAGAACATGCCCGCGAGCGGCCCTTCCATTATTTGCACGCCATAGTTTTCGCCAAAGCCCATATGGCGTATGGCGGACAATCCGACAATCCGTTTCAGTGAATGCTTGTCACGAAACCTCGCGTGCGCGAATGGCAGGTCATAGGAGATCATCAGCTCGGCGATGTCGTCGAAGTCTTTGGAGTACTTGTCGAATGCGATGACTGACGCCGCACAGACCGGCGTATCGATGCTCGGGAAGATGTTGAATATCTTGCGCATGCCGAGCCAGTTCGCGAGCGTGACGTCCTTCAGGTCCGTATTGACCAGCGAGAAGTCGGGTGCCCTGCTGCCGACCGTCGGTAGTTCTCCGTGAGTCCGGTACGTCCCGCCCTGGTATCTGATCTTGGCCACCGCTCAGGCGCTCTTTACGTTACCGGCATTCATGATTTCCTGCAGGGCCTCGGCATATGTCTCGAGGTCTGCCTGCGTTTTGGTTTCCGTTGCACAGACCAGCAACCCGTTACCGAGCCTGGGAAAATCGTTTGACAGGTCATTTCCTCCGAGGATGTCCCTCACTGCCAGCGCCTCCAGCACGGGGCCGACAGGGCGGTCCAGGCGAAGTCCCGCCTCATGAAAATGTGGCCCGGTAAATAGCGGCTCAACACCATCAATTTGCGTCAGCAGACCGGTCAGCTCCGCCGTTCGGCGGTGCGAGGCGAGCGCTACCCTGGACAGGCCCTGATGGCCCAGCAGAGACATGTATATCGTAGCCGCAGTGACCATGAGCCCCTGGTTCGTGCATATGTTCGACGTCGCCTTGGAACGCCGGATGTGCTGCTCCCGTGCCTGCAAGGTCAGCGTATAACCGCTGTTGCCGTCGAGGTCGGTGGTACGCCCGACGATGCGGCCCGGCATCTGCCGCACGAGCCTTTGTTTGCAGGCCATGATCCCGAAGTAGGGGCCACCCGACGACAGCGGCACACCGAGCGGCTGCCCTTCGCCGCAGGCGATGTCGGCGCCTTCGGTCCCCCAGTCGCCGGGCGCTTTGAGAATCGCGAGTGAAGTCGGATTCACAATCGCGATAACGAACGCCCCTCGAGAATGCGCCCAATCCGTGATCCGGTCGATGCTCTCGAGTGTGCCGAAAAACGACGGCTGCTGAATGACGACGGCGACAGGCGTTTCCCGGTCATCCAGGCAATCCAAATCTGTCGTACCGGATTTTGCGTCGATCTGCAGACGGTCAAAGCTCAGCCCCTGACTGCCGGCGATCGCTGTCGCTACTTTCTGATACACGGGCGTGACTCCGGATGTGAGCAGGACGCGTTTGGACGTTGCGGCCCGATTCGCCCTGACGGCCATCAATGCAGCTTCGGCGAGTGCCGAGGCACCGTCGTACAGCGATGCATTGCTTGCATCCAGACCGGTCAGGCCGGTGATCATCGTCTGGTATTCGTAAATCGTCTGCAGCGTTCCCTGGCTCGCCTCGGCCTGGTACGGTGTATAAGCGCTGTAGAACTCGCCGCGCGTTGCAATATCCCAGACTGCGGCCGGAATGTGATGTTCATAGGCCCCGGCACCGATGAACGAGAGCGGCGACCCGTCCTGCGCTGCGCGGGCATGCATCAAGCGGGTAATCTCCAATTCAGTCAGCGCTTCCGGTACGCCGTCGAGATCATCGATCAGAAGTTGGGCTGGAATCTCTTCGAAAAGATCTTCGATGGCTGACGCACCGATCGTATCGAGCATCTCCCTCACGTCGTTTTCGGTATGCGGAATGAATGGCATGTCAATCCTCTAGCTCATCGAGCAAGGCCTGATACGCATCGGGGTCCATCGTCTGGCCCGCATCACCCGATGGCTGCACGCGAACCATCCAGCCATCCCCGTACGGGTCCGCATTGATCCTCTCAGGGTCATCCGCCAGATCCTTGTTCACTTCGAGGACGGATCCGGAAACCGGTGCGTAAACGTCCGCTGCGGCTTTCACGGACTCGACAACCGCCATGTCACCACCCGCTTCGATCAGCTGCCCCACCTCGGGCAACTCGACATAGACCAGGTCGCCGAGCGTGGATTGTGCGTGGTCCGTAATTCCCACCGTGACGCTGCCGTCCTCTTCCTTGCGCAGCCACTCATGTTCACTCGTGTAGCGCAGATCGCCTGGTAATTCGCTCATTCTTTTTCTCCCGCTAGGTTTAGGACGACACAGGACGTTCCATTGCGTACGAAAGGCGGCCGTACGATTCTTGCAGCGAGTATTTTACCC
>JBHIDG010000423.1:0-2804 GCA_046760025.1 Woeseia sp.
GGATGGCAAGACGCGGCCAGTCATTGCGGTGCGGCTCTATGACAAGTACGGCCAGCCGTCACGACCCGGCGCGATCGGCGCGTTCCGTATCGATCCACCCTATCGTTCCTGGTGGCAAGTCGAAAACGATCGCAGGAACAAGCTCGTCAGCGTCGGTTCGCGCGAACCGATTTACCGGGTAGGCCCGGACGGCATCGCACTGATCGAGCTGGAGCCGACGACGCAGGCGGGCGAAGTCTCGCTGCAACTGAAATTCGACCGGTTGCGCCGACAGGAAATCCGCACCTGGCTACAGGCCAAGCCCCGTGACTGGATCCTGGTCGGCTTTGCGCAGGGCACCATCGGTCACAAGAAGATTTCGGACAATCTGGTCGCTGCTGCTGCGGCAGGCCACGACGACGGTTACTACGACGATGGCGAGATCGCGTTTTTCGCCAAGGGAAAAATAAAGGGCGAGTACCTGTTGACTGTCGCGTATGACTCCGAGAGTGACCGGCGCGAGAACAGCGACGGCTTCCGGACGCAGGTCGATCCGAATGCCTTCTATGCGCTTTACGGCGATCAGAGCGAGCAACGCTATGAAACGGCGAGTCAGCGAAAGCTCTATGTGAAGCTCGAACGCAAGCAGTACCTGGCGATGTTCGGCGACTTCGATACCGGACTGTCAATGACGGAGCTCGCCCGATACGAACGCCGCTTCAACGGACTCAAGATCGAGTACCGCGGCAGGAATGCCGGCTACTCGGTGTTTGCAGCCGAGACGGACCAGTCGTTCGTGCGCGACGAGCTGCGCGGTGACGGCACGTCGGGTCTCTACCAGTTGAGCAGCGTACCGATCATCGCCAATAGCGAATCCGTCAGGATCGAAATCCGCGACCGCTTCGATACCGGCCGCGTGCTGTCGAGCGACAAGTTGAATCGTTTCCTCGACTACAACCTCGACACCCTGGACGGGACACTGTACTTCAAGAAGCCGGTGCCGAGCCGTGATGCCAGCTTCAATCCCGTATTCATCGTGGTCGAGTACGAGAGTAACGCAAGCGCAAACGAAGACGTCATCGCGGGCGGGCGAATGTCGCTGCGTTCGAGCAGCGACGCACTCGAGGTCGGCGTCACGCACATCAACGAGGGTCAACAGGGCGCCGAGGCCGACCTGTCGGGAGTGGATTTCCGATGGCAGGCCACTGACGCGACGCTGGTCAAGGCCGAGTACGCGAACAGCAATCGCAATGTCGCCGGCGTGGATGAGGAAGGCGCCGCGTATTCGCTGACCGTCGAACATCGCGGCGAAAGGGCCGACATTCGCGCATATGCCCGGGAAGTCGAACAGAACTTCGGCCTGGGCCATCAGTCTGCTGCGGAGTCCGGCATCAGAAAAGCAGGCCTTGACGGCCGGGTCCGGGTTACCGAGCGCGTAATCGTCGAAGGTGAGGCATCGGCGCAGCGTAATCTCGATACCGGTACCGAGCGCAAGGTCGCGCGCGGGCTGGTGCGTTACGAAAAGGGCGGCTTTGCGGCATCGACCGGGCTCGCGTATGCCGAAGACGAATATACCGATGGCGAGACCCGCACCAGCGAGCTGGCGGAGGTCGGCGTCAGCCACCGCATGTTCGACGGCAAGCTGACCCTGCGGGCCAACGGCAGTGTCGCGGTCAACGAGGATGCGGAGAACGCCGACTACCCGACCAACGTCGTCGTCGGCGTGGATTACCGCGTAGTGGATGGCGTCGACATGTTTGCGGAATGGGAAGAATCCACCACCCGCGACGTCGACGCGACCATGACCCGCGTCGGCGTGCGCGCGACTCCCTGGAGCCGGGCGCAGGTCAACACCTCGGTCACCAGCGAGGGCTCCGAATACGGTCCGCGGGTATTCGCCAACGTCGGGCTGGTGCAGGGCTTCGAGCTGAACGACACCTGGCTGCTGGATATCGGTGTCGACCAGACCAGTACGCTATCGCGCCCCGGCGCCCGGGTATTCGACCCGAATCGCGAGCTGGCGTCCGGATCATTGAGCGAGGACTTCCTGGCCGCCTATGTCGGCGCGATGTACAACGCGGGGTTGTGGAGCGCCAACACCCGCATCGAGCACCGCGATTCGGATTCAGAGCAACGCATGACTCTGCTGTCCGGCTGGTACCGGGAGCCGCAATTGGGCCACAGCCTGTCGGCCGGCCTGACGATGTTCACCAGCGAGAACGTCAGCGGCGCGGAGACGACTGCTGCCGATCTCAAGTTCGGCTGGGCGTATCGCATGGCCGGCGGCCATTGGTCGTTGCTGGATCGAACCGATCTGGTCTACGAAGATATCGGGCTGACCTCGGGCAGTCAGGAAAGCTGGCGCTTCATCAACAATTTCAACGCGAATCGTCGCCTGAACGAACACAGTCAGGTATCGCTGCAATATGCGTTCAAATATGTGAAGAGCAATTTCGATGGCGTGGAGATCACCGGCTTCACGGATCTGATCGGCGTCGACTATCGCCGCGGCTTCAGGCCGAAATGGGATGGCGGCGTCCACGCCAGCATCTATCATTCCTATCAGTCGGATGTCATGGACTACGGTTTCGGTGTCGATGCCGGCTACAACGTCCGCGACAACATGTGGCTGACCCTCGGCTACAACGCTTTCGGCTTCCACGATAGCGACTTCGCATCCGCGCGCTACAGGGCACAGGGCTGGTATCTGCAGATCTCGATCAAGGCGGATCAGCATTTCCTCAAGAATATTGCCGGTCAGACCCGATAGGTGCCGGAGCGAACTTTCCGAACTTTTCCAAAAGTCTGGATAAGTTCGGAAAGTT
>JBHIDG010000424.1:0-2802 GCA_046760025.1 Woeseia sp.
GGAAGCCAGATAAGATGCCGCCCCGGATTCCTGCATGGCCGTGCCCAGTGGCAACATGCCCGCAATGAGAAAAATGGCCCGCCAGTCTATGGCGCGATACGCCTGCT
Source organism: Woeseia sp. (assembly GCA_046760025.1). Classification (GTDB taxonomy): domain Bacteria; phylum Pseudomonadota; class Gammaproteobacteria; order Steroidobacterales; family Woeseiaceae; genus JACZWL01. The sequence goes on from JBHIDG010000424.1 coordinate 108, forward strand.
CCATGTTCAGGCAGCCGGTCAGGACCATGATGCTGCCGCCCACGACCGCCGCGACGGCAATCGGCGCATGACCCGCCATGACGCTGACGACGACACCGAGCATGATCAGGGCCGCCAGAGGCGCGCGGCGGGTATCCGGCGGTTTCTGCCCGAGCGGCGTCAGTATCAGAAAATCCGAATCGCTGTCCAGCAGCTGCAGTTTCTCGCGGGGCCCGAGCAGCAGCAGGGCATCGCCGATCTGAAGGCGCTCGTCGGCCAGGTCCGTGCCGATGGTTTCGCCTTCGCGCCATATTCCGGCGAGCTCGATGTCGTATCGCTCGCGGAAATTCAGCTCGCCCACCGTTTTACCCGCGAGTCGGCTGCGGGGGTCCAGGGTCGCATCCATCAGGGTCAGCCGTTCGGAATCGAAGGCACCGAGATTCGGAGCCTCCTTCGTATCGATCTCGAGCTCCTGCAAACCGCGCAGGACATCGAGGTCTTCCGGTCGGCCCTCGATCAACAGGAGGTCACCACCGGCCAATACCTCGTCGCCGCGCGGCATGACCTGCAGCTTTCCATCGCGAAAAATCGCAACGACACGAAAATCGAAGACGTCGGCAAGCCGGCTCTTTCTCAGCGAGACATCGGCGAGCTCGCTGTACTTCGGCAGGCGTACGACGAACATTCGCTCGTCCGCCTGGTATTGCTCGGCCAGCTCGTCACCGGTCAGGAGTTGAACTTCCGAGAAGTCCTCGAACTTGTCGAGCTCGGCGATCTGTTGTATCTCACCCTGCACGAGAACCTGGTCACCGGCGCGAATGGGCACGTAGGCGAGGCTGGTCAGGCGGTACCTGTCCTTGCGATGTATGCCGACGACGCTTACGCCGAAGCGCGTCCTGAATCCTGCGTGCCTGACCAGCTCGGAGACCAGCGGTGAGCCGTCGGCGATCCTGACTTCGGCGTAAGCCACTTTGGAAGCCACCATGGATTTCAACACGGGCGCCTCGCGCTCGATGACGAGCCCGCTCAATCTCTGCAGCTCGGTGAACTGGTCGACACGACCCTGGACGAGGAGTTGATCACCGGCCCGCAGCACTTTCTGGCGACTGGGTAAGGTCTCGCTGCGTCCGAAGCGGACCAGCGCGAGGATGATCAGGCCGGTCGAGGCGCCGATCCGCGTCTCGGCGAGCGTCTTGCCGACAAGCACGGAAGCCGTCGGCACACGCATCATGAAGGTTCGTTCCTGCAACTTGTAACGCGAGCGCAGACTTCGCTGGCTGCGGTGTTTGCCCCGCTGGGCCCGTGTCCTGGGGAGCATCAGCCTGCCGAAGACGGCGACGAAAAAGACGCCGGCTATCATCACCCCGCCGCCCACCGGCGTGAAATCGAAAAGCGCGAAGGGCTCGAGGCCGTTTCGCGTCAGGGACTCGGCGACCAGCAGGTTCGGCGGCGTGCCGATTAGGGTCATCAGGCCGCCGAGCAAGGTGGCGTACGCGAGCGGCATCAACAGCCGCGACACCGGGATCCTCGTGCGGCGGGCGACATCGACGACCACAGGCAGCATCAGGGCTGCGACGCCGATGTTGTTCATGAAAGCGGACATGACGGCAGCCGTGATCATGATCACGATGATCATCGGGATCTCCCGGCGCCCGGCCAGCCGTATCACCTGGTGGCCGATCACATTCGCGATCCCGGTGCGCGTCAGACCCTCGCTGAGAATAAACATCGCCCAGACGGTGATGACGGCGCTGTTGCTGAATCCGGCAAAGGCCTGTGAAGCCGTAATGAGACCGGATACCGCCAGCGTGCCGAGCACGAGCAGCGCGACGAGATCCATTCGGATGACTTCGCTGACGAAAAGTATCAGCGCGATGGCCAGGATGCCGAGGACGATTGCGATCTCGAGGGTCATTTACGCGCCGGGCCCGACATTTTTCTTGATCATTGTGTGATGGGACGAACCACGTTTATGCTCCATTTATACACGACGGGAGAACAAATGTATCAGGCGCGCATCGAGCCACGTTCCGCCTGGCATCACGTGCGAGGCGTCGATTATCACGTCACCGAGTGGGGCGCAGACCATGATCCTCTGCTCGTTTTTCTTCACGGCTTCGGCGATGCAGGTTCGACGTTTCAGTTCGTCGTCGACGAGTTGAGAAAGGACTGGTTCGTCATCGCGCCGGACTGGCGCGGGTTCGGTGAGTCCGGCGCGAGTGCCGGGGGCTACTGGTTTCCCGACTATCTGGCCGACCTCGATGCACTACTGCGGATCTACAGCCCGAAGGCCGGAGCTCGGCTCGTCGGTCACAGCATGGGCGCAAACGTGGCGACGCTGTACTCCGGGATCATCCCCGAGCGGGTCAGCGCATTGATCAATATCGAGGGATTCGGTCTGCCCGACAGCGAGCCGTCCGAGGCGCCGGCCCGTTACCGCAAATGGATAGAGGCCGGCCGGTCACGGCCGGGCCGCGCGGGCTACCGTTCATTCGAAGAACTCGTGCCCAGGATAACGGGGCGAAGCCCTGGCTTGAGCAAGGACAAGGCGCTGTTCGTGGCCCATCGTTGGGCGAAGGCGGATGCGGACGGCGTCATTCGGATCAGGGCGGATCCGGCGCACAAACTGCCGAATGCGGTACTCTACCGCCGCGCCGAAGCGATCGCCTGCTGGCGGCAGGTGACGGCGCCGGCGTTGATCGTCATCGGCGTCGAT
>JBHIDG010000425.1:0-2802 GCA_046760025.1 Woeseia sp.
CATATTGGATTTTCGAAAGGAAATATCCCTTGATGCAATTCAGCCCCCGGTTTACCGGCGCATCGGGATCTCCCTGGGTTGCCACGATCCGGCCATCCTCGACCCCGACGAGAACGCCGCATCCCGTCCCGCAGAACCGGCACGGCGTCTTGTCCCATCGAATCCCGTCGTCAGTCCTGGCCAGGGCAGTGCCCATAAGCGAAGATCCGGCCGCGGCCGCGGTGGCCGCAATAGCGTTGTTTCTAACGAATTCGCGTCGTGTCAGCTTCATGATGGGGTATCCTGATTCAGACAATCTGGTTCGTCATTGAAGTAATAAGTGACGGCAGCGGACAGCACACCCTCTACGTTCCTGATTTCGGCAAACGTATCGGCCATGTCCTCCACAGTAGGGCATTCGATAAGGGTGATCAGACGCCCGTCACCGGCATCCGAATGAACATCGATACCGGATATCGTTGCCAGCCGGCTCCGGACTTGATCTACCTCTGTCGGTCTGGCGTGAACCAGCACGCCGCTAATGTGAAGGGCAGTCACAGGTGGGTCCTCTCATGAGCAGGACATTCGGACAAGTTTTCAGCCGATAACACCGTTTCGGTACTCATCATATAGCCACCATTTGTATGGCGCTGGCAGGACAAAGTCGGAAACATTCCCCGCAACCGTCACACAGATCGGAATCCACGAATGGCTCGGGCAGACTGTTCAGTTTTGGCTTGAAGGCAATAGCCCGGGGTTCACAACTATCCTCACAGGTCCGACACAGCACCTGATTCTTGGCCAGGCAGCGGCGTCCAATATCCGCTCTATAGGTATCTGACGGCTCGTATACTTGCTGCCTGGCTTCCCAGTGACCTCGCAAGAACTGGCCGCGGGATAATGTCTTCAACACGCAGCTCCTCAAGAAAGCATGCTTTCAGCGACAATGCGGCTCGTCAATTACGGAAAGTACTAGCCCGAAGATTGCACGAGAGCCCGGGATTTTGGGCGCGAGATCGTTGCAGCTGACGCCGCTCTGGACCGAGAGCCATAGCGGGCTATGGCTTGAGGGAAGGGCCAGTCAGGTACAACGAGATCCGGCCACAGGCCGGGCAGCCAGCGAAAACGACGAAGTGTCACCACTTGGAAATTCCTTATTCGTATTGAAAACATATCGTTGTCAATCATCTCGGCCGGTCTCGTGCAATCTTCGGGCTAGGCTGCTGGCCGTGGCTGCCCATGAATAGATCCTGCTACAGCTGCCGTACGCAGGCAAGTGCTTCACCGGCTTTTCAGTGCAACCAGTGCGGGAGTATTGCGTGAATGAGTCCTGCACCGTTATGCACTGTGGTGCAGACGAGGCAACGGACTCCCCGGTAACTTATTAAATATGAAGCCAGAAGCCTACAAACGTTGGACTGAAAATCCTCGTGTCGGTGGTTCGATGGACTCGCGCCGTCCATTGCGCGCTCCCTTCGGGCACAATTGGCGTGTCCAAATCGGCAATCCTGGTGATTTGTCCGCCCCTTGCCGCCATATGGGCAAGGTCAATCCCATTGGAATGGCGTATTACCCTCCTCTCACGAAGGGCGCTCTGATCAATCTCGAAACGGTCGCGCCGTTGTCGGCGTAACCGGCGCGTAGCAGTAAGAGGGTTGTCAGTATCCGTGAGAGCCCCCCGCTGCCATCCTGAAAAGGATGAATTTCCAGAAATACGACGATGAAGAGGGCGATGCAGATCCTTCGTTTCGAGGTTTGCGTGCGACCATTCGATTAATTCCGTCATCAGGCGCGGCGTGTCGAACGGTGTCGCCGTCTCGAAAGCGACCCCGAGACTTTCTCCATCCGGGCCAAAGGCTTCGACATTGTTGCTGTGCGTTTTGTATTCGCGGCGACGCCGCTCGTCTTTTGACGGCTGTTGCAGCGGGTCACGACGCAGGTGTTTGATGTGGTTTTCCGTCAGCGGAATGTCCGCCGAATGCCCAAAGACCACCTCCATGGCCTCGGCGTAGCCGGCGGCTTCCTGGTCGTTGCGCGAGGGGAATTCCTTCGCGTCCAGACCGGGTCGCCTGTGGAAAACAAGAAACGAGCTGATCCGATTACCTTGGTGCGCCTGACTATGCGCTGGGACAGATGCGCTGAGCGCGCGAACCGCCGATTTCCATTCGATTGCTGAATCACCGTCACCGCCTCATCGGGTAGCCGGTCTGCTCGGCGACCTGGAGTAGCACATTCACGAGAATGAAGAGTTACCGGCGGTGTTGAGGATCGCTGACGTTCACGCGCAGTTCGAGACCTGTCATCTGTCTCGCGACGGCAATGGCCGGGTGGGACGTATGCTCATAGCTTTGCATCTCGAGCATTGGGGACTGCTTTCAAGCCTTCTCATATATTCAAGTGTCTACCTGAAGCGAAAACAGACGGGCGATTACGACTGCCTGGAGCCAAACATACTTTTCGAAATCGGCGAACGGAGATGGGACCGGCGATACAGTCACCAGGCATACCTGAATTTGCTGAGGTGACACGAATGATCGAGATTCGTGTGCACGTTGACAAATATATCGGTTACATGACGGATCCCGTCTGCGATTGTGGTCGGGTCCGCCGCGGACTCGGCGCTTTCGGACTGGTGAGCAGCGGTTCGCGCTCGATGATCCGCCCCGCTACTCGGTGCCCTGTTTCGTTTCCACGTCGATGCCGATTGATTGCCGGAAGGCAGTTGACAGAATACCCCCACTGACATTATCACCGAATCGTTCCGAATGGTCTGGAGATTGCCGCGTGACCTTATCGTTACGGTCTCTGCGTCGATCTGCATCA
>JBHIDG010000426.1:0-2797 GCA_046760025.1 Woeseia sp.
CTTTCGTATCAACGAAAGTTCGGAAAGTTAACTCCGGCACCTAATAATGGCACCTATAACTATGGCAGCGGGACCGGCATCGGTGCGCCGTTCACGGTCAGCAGGCCTTTCGCATACTCGGCCTGCATTTCATACGAGTCACCATCCTTCCGAAAGAAACCCATCGCGACCAGCGTGGCGGCTTCCGGCGTTGCGGCCTGCGCCATGTCGAACAGGGCAACGGGCAGGCGGATATGGGCCGATGCGTCAAGCGCCAGCAGCAGGCCGGGCCAGGAAAACTCGGCATCCGGATCGGCAGGGGGCAGACTGAATCGGAATTTCGTCGTAACCTCTCCGTCCGGAAGCGTTACGTCGAGCCGGTCCAGCCGGATCTCCGCACCGGCGGCAAGAAATCTGTGAAGCTCGGCTTCCACGGCCGGATAGGTGCTTACGAGGGCGCTCTCCGGGTCGGCGGAGCCGCCGACAGTCCGCAGGAACTGCACGATGTCCTGAAAGGATCGGGCATCCAGGCCGCCAAGAACGACATCCATAGTCACACCGATATCACCGAAGCCGGGCGTCGTCACCCCCGATATTTCGAATGTCGATGCTGCGTTGACACGATCACCGTCGATTTCGCTGCTGGCATCGATCGACAAACTGTCAAAACCCGTGGTAATGCCAAGATTGCTGTCGAGCTCCAGTGCAACAACGGTCATTCGGATATCGCCTACGCCGAAGCCGTACCGACTGTGCTCCCGGGTTCCCTCGAACTCTATCGCGCCGATTCTCAGTGCGCCGTGATCTCTGCCGACGGACCAGCGTTTCACCTCCCCCTTTACAGACACCATCCCGGTTTGCAGATTCGTTTTGACGAGGATGTCGGCGCCCTGCCATTCGGCAGTTATGTGATCGAAAGACCTCGAGCCGGCCTCCAGTAGAAAGCGCGATGTTGTCACACCGGTCAATCCGACCTCGCTGTAGACCCTGCCCGGCATCTCAATAAGCTCACCATTGCCGGGATCGAGCCGCATCGTCGACACGGTGCTGGCGAGTCCGGGTTTGAGCGACCCGGCATCGCGCGACATCGAGGTAACGGGCACCAGACCGTGGTCGACGTGGGTATCGATAATCAGCGACGGAACGCCGGCCTGGCGGCCCAGGCCTTCTTCGATCGTCGAGCGGATTGTCCCCTCGCGGAGTTCGATGCGGTGCCGGCCTTCGGAGGTGAACCAGCCACGCTCGAAGCGCTCGGTCGTGACCACGAATTCATCGCTTTCGCCGGTCGCGAATTCGAGATTCTCCTCAACGCTTTTCTCGGCCAGGCGCCCGACGATCCCGGGCGATACCAGAATGATCACCGCGAGCACAATCAGCAAGATTACCAACCAACGTTTCACGTAACGCTCCCGTGTGATTATTGTGGAAGTCACGCATGCTAGCATGGCCGTGCGCACTGGCGGACAAGAGGAGCTGAGATGCGGAGCTTCCGCGCTTTTCGGATCGACCGGGACAACGACAAAATCACTACCGGGTTTTGCGACCTGTCCCTGGGCGACCTGAGCCCGGGCGAGGTGATCATCAAAGTCAGCCACTCGACGATCAATTACAAGGATGCGCTGGCAGCGACCGGTGCCGGCAAGATACTGAGATCCTACCCGCTCGTTGGCGGCATCGATCTCGCAGGAACTGTCGTCAGTTCCGAAGATGACAGCTTCGACGCAGGCAGCGACGTGCTGGTCAACGGTTGTGGCCTTGGTGAGACGCGCGACGGGGGTTACTCGGAGTACGCCCGTGTCAGTAGCGATTCGGTCGTGCCGGTACCCGCCGGGATGACGCCGGCGCAGGCGATGCAGGTTGGTACGGCAGGGTATACGGCGGCGCTTGCCATTCACCGGATGGAGCAGAACAACCAGCTACCCGCGGACGGTCCTGTCGTCGTAACGGGCGCGACCGGGGGTGTCGGCAGTATTGCCGTCGACATGCTGGATGGCCGGGGATACGACGTGGTGGCGCTGACGGGCAAAGCCGACAAATCGGAGTATCTCAAGAGTATCGGCGCGCGTGAGGTGCTGCTCCGGGAGGACATCGATTTCGGCAAAAGGCCGCTGGAGACGGCGCAATGGGGCGGCGCAATTGATAATCTCGGTGGCGACGTGCTGACCTGGTTGACGCGGACAATGAAATACGGTGGGAACATCGCGAGCATCGGCCTTGCGGCAAGCCCGGCTCTCGACACGACTGTTTTGCCGTTCATCCTGCGCGCGGTGTGCCTGCTGGGCATCAATTCTGTCGACACGCCTCGGCACCTGAGGCTTGTCGTCTGGAAGAGAATCGGCGGTGAACTTCGTCCACGGCACCTCGATCGGATAAGCGGCAGGACGATAGGATTCGACGAGCTTCCCGGTGCATTCCAAGCGTATATCGATGGCACGGTGACCGGCCGCACCGTCGTAAGGATCGGTTGAGCAATCTGCGGCCAATGTCGGACCGAGAAGCGGGCCGGACAAGGCCACTGCGGCGCTGGCTGATGAACGGCGGCAAAGAGCGACAGCCGTTTCATCAGCAAACGAACGCGTTGATTTGTTAGAATCGCGCCCCCGAAATTTTGGCCTGAGTCAAAAATCTCGAATCGAGGAGCAATATGAGCGCAGGCGCACGGCTGTGGCAGGCCATCGAAGAAGAACGGCCGTTACAGGTCGTCGGCACGATCAACGCCTATTGCGCGCTACTGGCGGAGCGTGCCGGCTTCAAGGCTATTTACCTGTCCGGGGCCGGTGTGGCCAATGCCTCGTTCGGGCTGCCAGATCTCGCAATG
>JBHIDG010000427.1:0-2782 GCA_046760025.1 Woeseia sp.
GAACCTCGAGAACCTTGTCCAGTTGTTCCTCATCCTCGGCAAAATAATATCGTGTGCCGCTGTCATTGATCAGATACTCGACCTGATCGGCCGCGTCGGTCGGGTAAACACCGTTTGTGACGCCGCCGGCGCCGATTATCCCTAAGTCCGCGAACATCCATTCCTTATTGATTTCCGAAGCAACGGAGCAAACATCGCCCCGTTCCAGGCCCAGCGCTTTCAACCCCAGCCCGGTGAGCCGGGCCTGTTCACCGAAGTCGGCCCACGTGTATTCGTTCCATATGCCGAAGTCCTTCTCCCGAATCGCGACCTTGTCACATCGTTCGGTCACGCGCTTCCAGAACAGGCCGGAAACTGTCGTACAGCCGTCGATGACCACATGGTCTCTGGAACTATCCATCATCACCGCCAGGTCTTTCTTTGCTTCCACCGACGGCGGCCGCGTACGCCTTCGTCTTTCATGCCGAGATAGAACTCCTGGATGTCCGTGGCATTCTGCAGCCGTGCAGATGTATCTTCCATGACTATCCGGCCAACTTCCATTACGTAACCGTACTCACTGATCTCCAGTGCCATCTTTGCATTCTGCTCAACCAGCAGGATCGTGACGCCCTGCTCCTCGTTGAGTCGCCTGATGATCACTGCGATCTCCGCTACCAGTCGCGGCGACAGCCCGAGCGACGGCTCATCGAGCAGCATGATGCGCGGTCTCAACATGAGCGCGCGGCCGATTGCCAGCATCTGCTGCTGGCCGCCCGAGAGAAATCCCGCGGCCAGATCACGCTGTTCGTGCAGAACGGGAAAATACCCATATACCATATCCAGGTCATCGCCGACCTGGCCGTCGTGCCGGCTGAACGCACCCATTTTCAGATTCTCGTCGACCGACAGAAACGAGAATACTTCGCGACCTTCCGGTACGTGGGCGACACCCAGTCGTGCTATGAGGTCCGGATCGCGGGCCTGAATCTCCTTGCCGGCCAGCGTCACAGTACCCTTCTGCGGATCCATCGCACCGCTGATCGTCTTGAGGACGGTGGTCTTGCCGGCGCCGTTTGCGCCGAGCAGCGTGACGATTTGCTTGTCCCGTACTTCGAGGCTGACGCCGCGGATGGCCATAATGGGCCCGTAATAGGTCTCGACGTTCTTGAGTTGGAGTAATGCCGACAACTCAGTCCCCAAGGTATGCACGCAGGACTTCCGGATGTTTCTGAATGTCATCCGGAGACCCGACGGCCAGCACGCTGCCGTCGGCGAGGGCCATTACGCGATCCGAAGCGCTGGACACGAGGTTCATGTCGTGCTCGACCATGATGACCGTCGCCCCATAGTCCTGATTGATGTCTTCGATCCAGAAAGAAACGTCTTCGGTTTCTTCCGGATTGAGCCCGGATGATGGTTCGTCCAACAGCAGTAACTTCGGTTGAATGCAAAGCGCTCGCGCGACCTCTACCATTTTCCTGACGCCGTACGGGAGGCTGCCGATCACCTGGTTGCGATAACCCTGCAGATCGAGCAGGTCGATAACCTCCTCGACGATTTTCCGAAACCCGAGCTCCTGATTGACCACGCCCGGCAAGAAAAGCAGCTCACTCGCGAGATTGGTCTTTCTATGAATGTGCCGGCCGATCAGCATGTTCTTGAGGACGGTCTCGTGCTCGAATAATTCGGTGTTCTGAAACGTCCTTGCTATCCCAAGGGTAGCGATCCGGTGCGGCGGCAGATGCAGCAGGCTCCGGCCTTCAAACTCTATGTCTCCGGAGTCGGCATCGTACAGCCGGCTGATCAGATTAAAGATGCTGGTCTTGCCGGCACCGTTCGGGCCGATGATGCTGAAGACCTCGCCTTCCTCGACCTCAAAAGTGACGTCGCGCACGGCCTGTATGCCGCCGAAAGTGAGGCTTAAGCTTCTGGTGCTGAGCAGCGCGTCGCTCACCGTACACGCTCCGTTCGCAGGTAACTCTTCTGACGTTTATGCGTCGCCTTGCGATACAGCGGAAACTCTTCGAAGAACTGCCGGATCTTGCGCCACCGGCCGTAAAGCCCCAGCGGCTCGTAAATCAGGAACAACACGAGAATCAGGCCGAATATGCCCGGCTCCAGGCCGGGCTGCTGGCCGATTGCGGCCGGCAGCGAGTCCCGCAGAATCGCGATGCCCTGTGGCAGCAGGCCGATGAAGATTGCGCCGAAGAAGACCCCGTGCATCGACCCGAGCCCCCCCACGACGACCATCAGCAGCAGTTGGATCGACGTCAACAGCGTGAATGCGTCCGGCGCCAGATAACCGAGCTTGTGCGCAAAAAGCCCACCGGCGAGGCCCGTGAATCCAGCCGAGATCGCGAAGGCAATGCTTTTCGTTCGCGCCAGATCGATTCCCATACTCTGCGCCGAGATCTCGGAATCGCGAATACCGATCATCGCCCTGCCGGTGGGGCCGCGCAGGAGGTTCAGTGCGACCAGCAGACAGACGATCGTGATGAGCAGACACAGGAAGTAAAACGGCCGCTCGTCGCCGAGGTCCAGGCCGGCAATCGTCGGGTCGGGTACGAGCATGCCGCGGTATCCACCGGTCACGGATTCCCAGTGCGCGATGACCTGCTCGACGATGATTGCAAACGCCAGCGTCGCGATAGCGAGGTATATCCCGGTCATGCGCATGGCCGGCAATCCGACGACTGCGCCGACCGCAGCGGTGAACAGACCCGCGGTGATCAAGACCAGCGGCAGGGGCCAGCCCTTCGACAGGAGATAGGCGTGAGCGTACGCGCCGATCGCCAGGAAC
>JBHIDG010000428.1:0-2776 GCA_046760025.1 Woeseia sp.
TCCTGGCAAATCACAAAGGAGGACCTTATGTTGGATCAGTATTTTTCCGCACCTAAGACACTCGCGCGCTTACGCGCGGGTCTCAGTGGACCATACATCGATGGTTTTGCCGACGCTCTCGAGCAAGATGGCTACTCGCAGGGCAGTGCGGTAAGGTATCTGCGCGCTGCGGCCCACCTCGGGCATTTCCTGCAGGGCAATGGCGGCACCTTGGCCGACATCAGCGCGAGTACGCTGGACGCTTTCCACCGTCATCTGCCACGTTGTCACTGTCCGTTCTCGAACGGTGGAAGGGCCAACCATCATGTGTTCTTTGGGGCGAAGCGCTTTCACGCTTATCTGTTTCAACGGGGTGTTTGCCAAAATGATCCCGTGCCCCGACTACAGAATCCGGAGCCAGCCCTAATCACTTCATTTCGCGAGTGGTTTCAGAGACACCGCGGCGCGGCAGAACCTACCCTCAGACAGTATTGTCGCGGCGCCGCCGACCTAGTTAATACACTGGGCGAGGATGTCAGTCAGTGGAATGCGCAGCAAATACGGACGTTCCTGCTCGATCGCGCCAATCAGTGTGGGAAGAGCACTGCCGAGAAACTGATCACCGCCATGAGAGCATTTTTGCGGTATCTCAGTTTCAGAGGCTTGTGCCGAATCGACCTTGACCAAGCCGTTCCCACTCTAGCGCATTGGCGCCTCGCATCACTGCCGCAGTGCCTCAAATCCGAGGAAGTGGACCGCCTCATCACTGCCTGTGAAGGCAGTTCAACCCGCCGCCTTCGTGATCGCGCAATGATTCTACTACTGGTGCGGCTTGGGCTGCGCGCTGGCGATGTGGCTCAGCTTCGCCTTGGCGACCTTGAGTGGGAAAGCGGCACGCTGCGGGTCTTGGGCAAGGGACGCTACGAAGTTCGCTTGCCGCTGCCGCAGGACGCCGGTGACGCACTGCTTCGTTACCTGGAATGCCGGCCTGAAGCCGGCCATACGGACCGTGTCTTCGTTCGCAACATCGCTCCATTCAAGCCGTTCGTTTCAGGCCACTGCGTGTCGGGTGTTGTAAAGCGTGCCCTGCGGCGTGCAGGCGTGACGACAGCAGCGAAGGGTGCGCATTTACTGCGCCATACTGCGGCCACTGAGATGCTGCGCCATGGTGTTCCCCTCGCTCAGATCGGCTTGGTTCTTCGGCATCGCAGTATCGACATGACCGCGTATTACGCCAAACTCGATGTCGCAGTACTCAAACAAGTCGCTCAGCCGTGGCCGGAGGTGAACTCATGATTCAAGCCGTAGAAAGCTACCTCGCCGTGCGACACGCCGTCGGTTTTGATCTCGTCAATGCGGGTTATTTGTTGCGCAGCTTCGCACGCTTTGCCGCCGAGCGGAACGAGACACACGTCCGCGCGACGACGGCGATCGATTGGGCCAGTCAGAGCTCATCGCTCGCGCAACGAGACGAACGGCTGAAGACCGTCTGCCGCTTTGCCCGTTATCTACACGCCGAAGACAACCGACACGAAGTTCCGCCCGCAAATCACTTTGGCTACCGCAAGACTCGGCGCATACCTCATATCTACCCCAGCGCCGAAATCAATCGCTTGATAGACGCCGCCCTGCACCTCGGGCCGCCGGGCGCGTTGCAACCACAAACGTACGCGACATTGATTGGGCTGCTTGCTGCCACGGGTCTGCGGATCTCAGAGGCGCTATCCCTGCAGTTCTCCGATGTCACACCCAGTGGGCTCTTGATTCGAAAAACTAAATTCCAGAAAACTCGGCTGGTACCAGTGCACGAAACCACAGAGGCAGGCCTTGATCGCTATTTGACGCGCCGCCACCAAGTTCGTTCCAAGGGAGAGGATGTATTCATCACCGATGATGGGCAGCCACTGCCCTATTGGCACGTTAACAGCACATTCCGAAAGCTGTTGAAAACAACAAACCTTTCGGCATCAGGCAGTAGCCGCCCTCGTCTGCACGATATGAGGCATACATTTGCAGTCAGGGCGCTGGAGGCGAGCCCAGCTGGCCGTCAGCGCGTCGGCCAACACATGTTGGCTTTAGCGACCTACATGGGTCACGTCAACATCAATGCTACCTACTGGTATCTGGAAATCACGCCCGACCTGCTGCACGACATCGCTGTGGCGAGCGAGGGCTTTCTTTACGGAGGGCAGCTATGACTCTAATCGCACCGCACATCAAGGCGTTTCTGCAGGAACATCTCGGCCATCATCGAGGCGCCAGCCAGCACACCTGTGACTCGTACGCTTACAGTTTCCAGCTGCTGTTCGAGTTCGCCGCAAAGCGGCTCAGGATGGCGCCATCAGCGTTGACGATCGAGCAATTGGATGCCCAACTGATCGGCGCCTTCCTGGAATATCTGGAAGAGACGCGTCAAAACTCACCGAACACCCGAAACATCCGGTTGGCAGCAATCAGATCATTCTTCCACTTCCTGGAGTATCGCCAGCCAGCCGCGCTGGAGCAGATTCGGCGCATCCTGGCGATTCCTTTCAAGAGGACCAACTCTCGCCTGGTTCCCTATCTCGTACAGGAGGAAGTGCAGGCGCTGCTGGATGCCCCCGATCCGGCAACCCGTGAAGGTATTCGCGACCGAGCGATGCTGCACCTAGCTGTCTGTGCCGGACTACGTGTGTCGGAGTTGACCGGCTTGCGTACCGGCGACGTCACGCTGCCATCGATGAGCATTCGTATTCACGGGAAGGGCCGGCGAGAACGGGTGCTACCACTCTGGAATACAACGGCCACCGCGGTCCGT
>JBHIDG010000429.1:0-2768 GCA_046760025.1 Woeseia sp.
TCGTGGACGATGTCGTGCACTACTGCGTGACCAACATGCCCTGGGCCGTGCCCAGAACGTCCACGTTCGCGCTGACCAACGTCACGCTGCCGTTCGTCAAGGCGCTGGCCAACCTGGGCTGGCGCGAAGCGCTGAGCAGGGATCCACACCTGGCCCACGGTCTGAACGTGCATGCCGGGCAGGTCAATCACGAGGCAGTCGCACACGATCTCGGCTACGACTACCTGTCGGCGGACGACGCGCTGCAAGCCGCCTGATATTGACTCAGGCCGGCCTGGCCAGTTTAATGCCTCGCACGCCAGCGAACTCCACGCCTGCTTGTCAGGTCCCCGACCAATGATCGCACGCTTTATCGGACCAGCACTTGCCGCCTGCCTGCTTGTCGGCTGTGTTTCCCATGAGGGGACATACTCACCGTCATGTATTGCCTACGCCGGCAGTAATATCGAACTCGGCGATGGGGAATTCCTCTGGGAGAAATTTACGGATCAGGTCATCGTGGATGACGACGGTAATGTCGTCGACCAGTTTCCGGGGTATCCGATGCGGGGAACCTACCGGGTCGAGGGGGTGACGGTCCATATGGAATCGGCCTCGGGCGACCCGATGCAGGACATGTACCTCCACCGGCACGATGGCAGCTACTATTTGTTGACTGCAGATCAGAATACGTCGTGGGAGAACACCGGCGAATACGCCGAGTGCGCGCTGGCGCTGAACGCTCAGGACGCCAAGTAACATAAGCCGGACAGATCGGGCGCGCTGACTCACCGCCGGGCGGGAAACCGCCACTTCCCCCGAAAGTGAGAGACACTGCACACTTTTCCACGCGGCGTCCTCCATTACGACGGCCAGTTCCTTGTCCTGGGCAGCGCCATTTGATTAGCTAAGTCATTGTCCGGGAAGACAAAGCGGGACTCCTATGAAAGCCTCTGCATGGATCTTGGCAAGCGCGGCCTTGGGCCTTTCTTCGGCGCTGCCCGCCGCTGAATCAGGCGGCGTGATCGTGTCCCATTTCGAGCCGCTGCAGAAACTGAGTATTCAGTCGGTGAGCCTCGGCGCGAGCGACAGGCGGTCCGCAACGGCGCCGGTCTCGCTAGGATTCGACGCCCTGGGTCAATCGTTCGATCTGCGGCTCGAACCCAACAGCGTTCTGCTGTCGGGTTCCGCTCTGATGGCACTGCCGGGTGGCATCGAGGTATACCGCGGCCGGATGGCCGGCAAGACGGAGTCCTGGGCCCGCATAGTGGTTTTCGACGGGATGCCCAGAGGCCTTATCTGGGACGGCCGGGAGCTATATGCAATCGAGGCGCCCGGTGACAGCATCGTGCAGACATCTTCGCCGATCATCTATCGGCTCGCCGACACCGTCCTCGCTCCCGGCAGCCTGAGCTGCGCTACCGGATCCACGGGCGGCAACGGAGCGGTGACCTACCAGAAGCTGATCGGGGAACTGGGCGGCGCAGTCTCTCAGGGACCGGGCGCCGTCGAGGAGATCGACATTGGGGCCGTCGGCGATTTTGAATTCACCAGCGCGCAGGGCGGCGATGCTGCCGCGGCTGCTGCAATTACCGCGCGCCTCAACAATGTCGACGGCATCTACAGCCAGCAACTCGGGGTCCAGATCAACGTACCGGTGATAGATACTTTCAGTGTTACCGCCGACCCGTTCTCCGACACCACCGATGCGGCCACCTTGCTCGGCGAAGTCGCCGATTACCGGGAGACCACACCGGCTCAGAGGAGCCTCGGACTCACGCACTTATATACCGGCCGAGCGCTGGCCGGATCGACCGTCGGCATCGCCTTTACCAGCGAACTGTGCAGTCCGCGCTTCGGCGCGGGACTCAGCGAGGGCCGCGGCACCGCGACCTTCGACAGTCTGATCGCCGCCCATGAAATCGGTCACAACTTCGGCGCGCCGCACGACGGTGTACCAGGATCGGCCTGCGAGACCGAACCATTGACGTTCATCATGGCGCCCTCGATCAACGGCAGCAACCAGTTTTCTCAGTGCAGCATCACGCAAATGTCGGACGATATTGCCGCGGCAGCCTGTATTACTGCCTTGCCGACCGTCGATCTGACCGTCGCACTAAACGGCCAGGCGCCGACAATATTGCTCGGTAACTTCGCGACCCTCACGTTCGACATAAACAACAGAGGCACCGTTCAGGCTACCAACGTTCAGGCGGACATCACCCTGCCGGGCAACGTATCCTTCGTGTCCGCATCCGCCTCATCCGGAAGCTGCACCGAAGGCGCCGGCACCGTGACCTGCGTGTTGGGCGATGTGCCCGGCACCAGCGGGCAAACCGTCACCGTCAGCACCCTGACTACCGCGGTCGGCATCGGCACGTTCAATGCGAGCGTCACCGCCGACTTCGACGAAAGGCCGGGCAACAACCAGGATTCCGTGCAACTGACGGTCGATCCGGCGGTCGATCTGATCGTCAACGCGCCGGCTGCCGCCCGGATCACACTCAATGGGAGCACTACCATCAGCGCCCGGCTCGAAAACCGGTCGGCTCTGGATGCGAGCGGCGTGACTGTCGGCGTCTCCCTCGGTACAGGGCTGCGAGCCGACAGCGCAAACTGGTCCATTGGCAGCTGCACCGTTACGGCACAGCAGGTCGATTGTCAGACCGCCAGCTTCGCCAACCTGTCGACCTCGATCGTCAACCTCGGCGTAACCGGCCTGACTGCAGGCGTCAGGACCTACTCGATAACGCTGTCATCCACCGAGGCGGACACCGACCCGGCCAATA
>JBHIDG010000430.1:0-2766 GCA_046760025.1 Woeseia sp.
CAGTGCCCGTACCTGGCTTCGTTCCAGCTCGAAACGCAGAAAGTGTACTGCCGACGTTTTTTCCGCGTAGGAGCGTTCCAGGTCTTCATCCGCAACCGGCCGAATTTTCTCGCCGTCGCCGACCTGCAACCAGACATTGTTCTCGATACCGACCAGCTGAGTCAGCATCGCCCGCCTTTCATCTTCATCTGCAAACTCGACCATGAAAGTCGCTTTCCAGTTGCTGCCATCCGGAATCAGCGGGTTATAGGCATCGAGCTCCTCCCTTATCCCAGCGGCCTCGAAAATGCGCTCGATGCGCAGCATCTCCTGGACCTGGTATTGCATCGTCAACGTATCTTCGAAGTACAGGGTGGCATTGGTGCCGAGCGCCAGCCGCCGGTCATTCTTGTGTTGCATGACCCTGTTACGAAACTCGTTACGCATCTGCGAATACCGTTCCAGACTGTACAAATCTTCTTTGCGGAGTTTCTTCATCGATCTCGTCTCAGATCCCGTAAGCGTGCCTGAGTAACCCCATCGGATGTCCCGGATCATGGTTTTCGAGATCCTGTGCGATCTGCTGGGCAGCCATCGGGCAATCGCTGACGAAATGCGTCGGACTGCTTTTTGCCACTTTGCGTACGACCGGGCGCGCAATTTTCTTCGAGATCGCGTGAAACTCCTTCTTGACGGCATAGGTGCCGTCGTGACCCGAACAGCGCTCGATCGGCTCGACCTCAGTGTCGGGCACCAGCGACAACAGGTCTTTGGTCTTCAGGCCGATATTCTGCACGCGCAGGTGACAGGGAACCTGATAGGACACCTTGCCGAGCGAGTTACTGAAGTCCCTGCGGAGCTCGCCGTCTTTGTGCCTCAGCATCAGGTACTCGAACGGGTCGAACATCGCGTCCCGCACCTTGGCGACATCCTCGTCGCCGGGATACATGAGCGGCAGCTCCTGCTTGAACATCAGGGTACAGGACGGTATCGGGGTCACGATGTCCCAGCCCCGTGCCGCCCAGGATGCGAGGACCGGGACGTTCTGCTCCTTCAAGCGCGCGACTCCTTCCAAATCCCCGAGTTCGAGCTTCGGCATGCCGCAACAGACCTCCCACTCTGCCAATGCTACGGGAATTCCGTTGTGTTCGAACACGGCGACCAGATCTTCATTGAGCGTCGGCATGTTACGGTTGCCGTAACAGGTCGTGAACAAGACGACTTTTCCTCTCGTGCTCGACGTCGCGATCGCCTGCTCACCATCGGGCGCCGTGTGCCGGCCAAGGCGCCTGCGGGCCGTGCTCGAGTGATACGCAGGAATCGGCGCATCGCGGTGCACACCCAAAGTGGTTTCAAGCAATTTTCGACCGGTTTTGCTCCGGTTTGCCGCATTCACTGCCTGCACGACGACCGGAATACCGGCGAGTTTGCCGAGCATTTCCGTCGAAGCCAGCAAACGGTCGCGTTTCGACGCTCCCTTGTCCCGAAATCGCTTGGCCTTCGCCCGCAGCATCAGGTGCGGAAAATCGACATTCCACTCGTGCGGCGGAACGTAGGGACACTTGGTCATGTAACACATGTCGCATAGGTAACAGTGGTCGACGACGTCCCAATAGACCTCCTTCGGGACCGTGTCCAGTTCTCCACTGTCCGATTGGTCGACGGCATCGAACAGCGTCGGGAATACGTGACAGAGATTAAAGCAGCGGCGACAGCCGTGGCAGATATTGAAGACTCGCTCGAGCTCGACGCTTAATGCCTCGCCATCGTAGAACTCGTCGGTTTGCCAGGCGATAGGATGCCGTGTCGGGGCATCCAGGCTGCCCTCGCGATTATCGGTACGCAATGAACTTATTCGTCCAGCGTATCGAGTGCTTTCTGGAAGCGGTTCGCGTGTGATCGCTCAGCCTTGGCGAGTGTCTCGAACCAGTCTGCAATTTCCTCGAAGTTCTCATCGCGTGCCGTCTTGGCCATGCCCGGATACATGTCCGTGTATTCATGTGTCTCGCCTGCGATTGCGGCGGCGAGGTTCTTCGCTGTGTCACCGATCGGCAGCCCGGTCGCGGGGTCACCAACCTCTTCGAGATACTCGAGGTGGCCGTGCGCGTGGCCGGTCTCGCCTTCCGCCGTCGAGCGGAATACTGCGGATACGTCGTTGTAGCCCTCGACGTCGGCCTTGGCCGCGAAATACAGATAGCGGCGGTTTGCCTGGGATTCGCCGGCGAACGCGTCTTTCAGATTCTGTTCGGTTGTACTGCCTTTCAGTGACATGAATCGCTCCTCTCGGTAATGCGCCTCATCTATTATTAGACTCAGTCTAAAGTTAGAGCCACTATAAGGCCCGCGGACCCGGTTGTCAATATCGAGTGGATTGACGCTCGAAAGGCTCCCCTGTAGCGTCCGAAACCTATGACCGCCAAGAAACCCGTCAATCTCGAGAAAGCCCTTGCAGACTTGGAATCCCTGGTCGACGAACTCGAGTCCGGCGACCTGCCACTCGAGACAACCATGAAGAAATTCGAGCAAGGCATCAAGCTCACGCGCAGCTGTCAGAAGGCCCTGAAGGATGCCGAGCAGAAAGTCGAGATTCTGCTGAAGAGCGCCGGCGGCGAGGAATCGCTCGAGGAGTTCGAAGCGGATGATCAGGATTGATAGGACTGATCCGGTGCCGGGCACCGACTAATTTGACTAATTGACCGGAGGCTTTCGCCTGCAGCCAAGCCATCAGTGATCCGGTGCCGGGCACCGACTAATTTGACTAATTAACCGGAGGCTTTCGCCTGCAGC
>JBHIDG010000431.1:0-2761 GCA_046760025.1 Woeseia sp.
GCTGAACTGGCGGTCGAAGGCGCCGCCGGCGAACTCGATCGACAGGTGCTGGACAAGATGCTGCCGCCTTTCGAGCACATGATGCGCAACGCCGTCGTGCACGGTATCGAAACGCCGGAGATAAGACAGGCCGCAGGAAAACCCGCGGGCGGAAGGATAACGATTCGCCTGCATCGTGAAGGCGCGGAGATGGTCATCGACATCGCCGATGACGGCGCCGGGCTCGATGTCGAGGCGATTCGCCGCAAGGCCTATGAAAAGGATCTGCTCGAACCCGATAGCAAGGTGACTGACGAGGAGATCATGGACCTGGTCCTGACGCCGGGCTTCAGCACGGCCAGTTCGGTCACCCAATCGGCCGGGCGAGGGGTCGGGATGGATGTCGTCGCGAACGAGATCAAGAAGCTCGGCGGCTCGTTGCGGATTTCCTCGGTGACCGGACAGGGTACCAATTTCACGGTTCGCCTGCCGTTCACGCTGGCGATCACGCAGGCGCTGATCGTTCGCACCGGCGATGAAGTCTATGCATTGCCGCTGCCCACGGTGGAAGGCGTCGCCCGGATCGCGCGCGCCGATCTCGAGAACCTGCTGAGCCAGAGCGAACCGAGCTACGAGTACGGCGAGGAGACCTATCGGTTCCGTCACCTGGGCATGTACCTGGGCGGCCAGTCGGCAAAACTGCCCGAAGACGATTCTTTCGTGCCTGTCATCCTCGTTCGTGCGGGCGAATTCTCAGCGGCACTGCTTACTGATGAAATGCTCGCAAGCCGCGAGATCGTTGTGAAATCCGTGGGTCCTCAGCTTGCGAGTATTCGCGGCATCTCCGGTGCAACGATTCTGGGCGACGGGCGAATCGTGCTTATTCTCGACATCAATGCCCTCATTCGCACTGGCGCGCCCGTTGTTGAACTCAAGAGTGCGGCACCGATACCTTCGGACGATCGGCCGCTCGCCATGGTTGCGGACGACTCGATTACCGTGCGCCGCGTGATGGAGCGCTTCCTGGAACGGAATGGCATGCGCGTCGTGACAGCCAAAGACGGTCTCGATGCGGTTAGCCTGTTACAGGACAACAAGCCGGACATTATCCTGTTGGACATCGAGATGCCACGGATGGATGGTTACGAGTTTGCCTCGCATGTGCGCAACGATGAACGCTTCTCGGACGTGCCGATTATCATGATTACCTCTAGAGTCGGCGACAAGCATCGGGCACGCGCCATCGAACTCGGCGTCAACGATTATCTTGGCAAGCCGTACCGGGACGCAGAACTTCTCGAAGCGATTCAGCGGCTGCTCGAAGAACGGGGCATCGAGTTGTCATGAATGCGAGTGCCGAGGAGCTCTACAGCCTCCTGATGCCGCTTGCCGAAGATCGGCTCATTATTCCGCGCGCCTGTGTTGCGGAGGTCGTCCGATACAGCAAACCCGATCAGGAACCCGGCAGCCGGAACTGGATGCTTGGCACCATCAACTGGAACGGCCGTGCCCTTCCCGTCATCTCGTTCGAAGGCACGATAGGCAAAGACATACCTGCAGTCACCGGCCGTACCCGGGTAGTCGTGTTCTATGCGAGCACACCTCAGATCAAGACGGGCTACTTCGGCGTTTTGACCCAGGGGTTTCCGCAACTGGTGCGCGTGAACCGGGAAGTCCTGAAACTCGACTCGACAGAAGGCTGGCCCGAGGGCGCCCCGGTCCTTTGTCGCGTGAAGATGATTAACGAGTATCCGCTCGTGCCGCACCTGGAGAATCTCGAGTTAATGCTGGCCGCGGAGTCGCTCCAGGCCTGATCGGGACATCAACGCATATCTCCCCAGAGGGTCTGCAACACCGAAATTCCAGCGAGCGCCGCGGTTTCCGTCCGTAAGATTCTGGGACCGAGCGCAACAGGCCTATAGCCGGCGTCGGCGCAATGCGTGATTTCCTGGTCGCTCAGTCCGCCTTCGGGTCCGACGAGCAGCTCCACGACGCCGTCGGGTGCGGAAAGCGACGAGATCGATTCGCCGCGGTCGGGATCGAGCATGATTTTCGTCTTCTCACCGACCGGGCAGGCCGCAAGCCAACTAACGAGCGTCTGCGGCATGTCGATCTCGGGGAGCGTGTTCCGGCCACATTGTTCACAGGCACTGCGGGCAATCTTCAACCAATGCGTGTGCCGGCTGGCCGCCCTCTTCGTGTCGAGCTTAATGACCGAGAATTCCGGGATCACGGGCGTGATGCGCCGCACGCCCAACTCGGTCGACTTTTGAACGACAACATCCATTCGCCCGCCTCTGGAGATGCCCTGGATCAGATGCACCGCCAACGGCGACTCGATTTCCCGAGCATGACGATCACCCACACACAACAGGACACGATCCTTGACGATTTGCTTGACCTCGGCATGGTACTGCCCGCCCGTACCGTCGAATACGACAAGTGCTTGCCCGCTCCTGAGACGCAGGACGCGTGAGAGATGGTTCGCTTGCTCGCCGGTGACCCACATTTCGGTGTCGGCGGTGAGCGTTACGGGACTGAATAAACGGGTCTTTGGGGTCGCCGGCCTGATCATTGATTCGATACTATTGCTTAAATGGATCCAGAGGAAACCGTTTATACCATCAGCCCCGGTGCAGGCCTGATTCGCCCGGCCGAGCAGTGTCCCTCGCCGAACCAGGACGACAGGCCCGACGGCAAAGAGCCGGATCTCATCCTGATTCACGGTATCAGCCTGCCGCCCGGCGAGTTCGGTGGCCCCTACATCCAGCAGCTTTTCACC
>JBHIDG010000432.1:0-2748 GCA_046760025.1 Woeseia sp.
GCCGCGATTGGCTCAGCGAAACGGCGCTCGAGCCACTCTCAAAGTCCTCGCAGACCGTCACGGTCACGCCGATTGAGGACGGCCCCAATGCGCGATCGGTTCAACGTCTCACTCTGAACTGCTCGCCCTAGCCGCATGCGGACGAACGAGCGATAGTAACTCTGTTGTGACACGCCAAACCGGCGACGGACTCCGCCGACGTTTGACCCCGGGCCGGCGCAGCCTCGCCCTCGCGCAGGTTGTCGATCATTTGCTCAACGGAAAAACGCTTTCGGGACATCGGCTCCCCCTTGCGAAGAATCCAGATGCCCGCGTAGTCTAACGCGCCATCCGGGTCCGGTTAAGGGGGGCACGCCACGACGGGAACGGTTCCTTCGGCTCAACCAGATCGCGTTCGCCATCTGGGACGCCTGAACCAGGCCTTGGCTGGTTGAGGCGGGTTAACCCCTCTGGCCCGTCCGGTCCGGCTGAAAGTCTATTTCACATGGTGAATCGGAATTTGTCATCTCCCAAAGCGGTATGGACATGTGTATGTTTACCAAGTTTGTAAATAATATTATTTTACCATAAATATTTGTTTGCCTTGATTTCGATTTTGCTATAGAAAATACGGATAATTGACGCAAATACCAGAGGTTTCCATGGATAGCGGCATCGCAACAGCGCGGACCTCCAAGGTTCCCGAGGCTCCGACGACGATCGACGAGACGGGAATCAGCACCAACAACCTCCTCAGGATCATGCTGAAGGCGATGTACGTGCGCGGCCTGGAGCTTGGGTCCGAATTGGCCGATGAAATGAAAATCAGCGGCCCCATCGTCCAAGATTTGCTCGACGAGGCACGTGAACAAAAACTGATCGAGACCCGAGGATCGGTTGGTGGCCACATCCAGTCCGAGATTCGCTACGGGCTCGTTGCCAAGGGGCAAGAATGGGCGGGTGAGGCACTCGAACTCAGCCAGTATATCGGCCCCGCTCCTGTTTCGCTGTCCAGCTATCACAAGCAAATTAAGCAACAACCCCTCTTTGCGGAGCGCGTTGAACAGAATGTGCTGGAGCAAGGGCTGTCGGAGCTGGTCATCCCGGATGCCCTTGTGCGTCGCCTGGGCCAAGCCATCAATTCGGCGCGGGCGCTTTTGCTGTATGGGGCGCCGGGTAACGGCAAAACGAGCATCGCAACGGTGATTGGTGAGCTGTTTCAGGACGTGACCTTTATCCCCTACTGCCTCGAGGTCGACGGCAACATCATCAAGGTCTACGACCCCTCCTTGCACCAGCGTGTAACGGACCCCGCCGTGCTGCTGCGTGCCATTCCCGAGATCGCCGGCTACAAACCCAGAGATATCGATGAGCGCTGGGTTGCCTGCAGACGGCCGGTCGTGAGGGCCGGAGGTGAACTCACCCTGGAAATGCTCGATCTCCAGTTCAATCCCCACTCCAGGTTCTATGAAGCGCCGCTGCACGTGAAAGCGATCGGCGGCACCTTTTTGATCGACGATCTGGGCCGACAGCTGGTTGAGCCGGACCACCTTTTAAACCGCTGGATCACGCCGATGGAAGAGCGGGTGGATTATCTGACGTTGACTTCCGGCAGGACTTTTACGGTGCCCTTCGACGTTTTCGTCATTTTCGCCACCAACCTGACCCCCGAGGACTTGATGGATCCCGCATTCCTCCGCCGCATACCCTATAAAGTGCGTATCAAGAGGCCGTCTCCAGTGAACTACGGGATGGCGTTTCGCAAACTCTGCGAGACGAACGGCCTGGCTTACGACGACTCGGTGGTTTCTTTCGTGATGGACAAGATCCAGAACGTCCTGGGTCAGCCGCTGTCTTTCTATCAGCCCCGCTTCATCGTCGAGCAGATCGTTGCTGCCTGCAAATACGATGGGAAGAAATTGTCCTGGGATCGCGATATGGTTGTAGACGCACTGGATAACATCTCGCTCAGCGAAGGTATGATCGAGCTGGACGGCGCCGATCCGGCTGAGTCGGCCGGTAGCGAGGGCCCTGCAGCGTCCGACGCGGTGTCGGAGACCTTCGTGCCCTCGCCTGTTGGCCAGAACCCGTGAGGTTATCCCAGTTTCATCCGGAGGAGAGAATCACTTTCGCCGGCATCTTGGCAGCGCTTTAGGCGAGCGTCGGTGCGGTTCCCGGAGTGAAGACCCGCCCCAATTCGTGATCCCGGTGATACGAGAAAGTCCGGCTTGCCGATTTCTCTTGCATTTTGGCCCGGCGCGCGCCAATTGGGGGGCAATGGTTACACATTAGCCTGGCGTACGCCGGTAGCTGCTCTCACGCCTATCCGAGTTACTCCCAGACACT
Source organism: Woeseia sp. (assembly GCA_046760025.1). Classification (GTDB taxonomy): domain Bacteria; phylum Pseudomonadota; class Gammaproteobacteria; order Steroidobacterales; family Woeseiaceae; genus JACZWL01. Next base: position 2,326 of record JBHIDG010000432.1, read on the forward strand.
GTGAAACCTCTAGCCGCCGTGATGCCGCCTAAAGCGGCGCGCGCAACTCGATAATTGGAAAGGAGTAGCTATGGCTACCGGAACAGTGAAGTGGTTCAATACGGTCAAGGGATACGGGTTCATCCAGCCCAGCGACGGATCTCGGGACGCGTTCGTGCATATCTCTGCCGTTGAACGCGCGGGCCTGGAGAGCCTTCGCGAGGGCCAGAAGGTCGAGTACGACCTCACACCCGGCCGAAATGGCAAGTCCGCCGCGGAAAACCTGGTCATTCTCGACTGAACCGCGCGATTGGCCGCCGCCATGTCGGATACGTAACTTCGATCCCTCTGCCTGTGACCGGGTGGGCTCGGATGCGGCGGTGACTTGAGGGTTGCGTCGGGGCGGTTGCCGCAGTCGCCGTACTGACGGAAAGGATGCAAATG
>JBHIDG010000433.1:0-2742 GCA_046760025.1 Woeseia sp.
AAGCCGCTCTCAACCCCGGGCGAGTCTTGGCGTACTATTGGCCTGCGCGTGTCCGCCTGCAGAAAAATGTAATCAAACTCGGGGATTATCGTTGGCGAGCTATACAGACCTGAGGAAGGGATTCGAACTCGGAGGCTGGCAGGTATTGCCGGATCTGGGTGTAATCCGTCAGGGTGAAACCGAAGAACATCTGGAACCGATGGTCATGGATGTCCTCGTGCTGCTTGCCAGCGCACAGGGTGATGTTGTCACAACCGATCAGATCGTCGACACGGTGTGGAGCGGGCGTCCGACCTCGCCGGAAACGATCGTACAGAAAATAAAGGTGCTGCGCGACAAGCTCGGCGACGATCCAAAAGATCCCAAATACATCCAGACCAGGCACAAGATCGGCTATCGTATCGTGTGTCAGGTGACTTTACCGGAAATCGTCGAGCCCGAATCACCACGAGCATTCTTTCCCGCCTATCTGTGGCCGGTCGTTGGCGGGGCACTTGCAATCGTCGTCATCGCAGTTGTCGTTCTCAGTATTCGATCGAGCGAAATCCCCGACCTTCAGTCAGTCGACTCCGTAGCCGTCTGCCCTTTCGAGAATATGAGCTCGAACGCGAATCAATATTTTGTCGACGGCTTCCGGGAGCAGCTGGTTACCGCACTCTATCGGGTGCCCAAGCTCAGAGTAATAAAGGCATCGTGCGTGGCTGAAAAGACTCCGGCTGACGAGATTATTGACTCGATGGTAACGGGCAGCGTCCTTCAAGCAGGGGGCCGCGTACGAATCTCGGCGCATTTACTCACGAACAACGGTGTAACGCTATGGTCTGAAAGCATCGATGGCGCCGCCGAAGAAGTGGAAGAAGTGTTTGGACTGCATGAACGGGTCGCCAATCGCGTGCGTGACGCCATATTGGGCGAGTCCGATATCAAGGTTACTGCATCGAGCCGGCCGGCAAGCTTCAAAGCATACGATCTCTATCTGCTGGGCGCCTCTGCATTCAGCAAACGCTCGGAACCGGAATTAAATCGTGCAGTGCAACTGTTTAGTGACGCGATTGAGCTCGACCCGAATTTCGGGCCCGCTTATCTCGGGCTCGCAAACTCCTATGTCCTGCTGGCCGACTATCCTTCGACCGATGTCCAGGAAATGTACGAGAAGGCGATCAACACGGCTAACAAAGGCGCGGAACTGGATCGCGAGATTCGAAACTCGGTAGGGACGCTGTACGGTTTCGTTGCTACCAAGAATTTCAATTGGGCAGAGGCGGCATCGGCGTTTGAGACCGCGATCAGCAGCACGACCGTCTATCCGACCTCGCACCATTGGTATTCCCGGTTCCTGGCAAACGTCGGTTTGCTTGAAAAGTCCCTGGAACATGCAAAGATTGCGCGTGAACTGGACACGGCTTCACCAATATTGAACGCAAGGCTTGGCGTTGCGTACCACTGGCTGAACGATTCTGACAACGCTGACAAGTACTACTCAATAGCCGCCGATCAGCAAGTCGGTTCGTGGATACATAATCTCTCCTACACACTTTTCCTGATCCGGGAACGACGCATTGACGAGGCGCGACAGAAAGCGAAAGAAGCACTGATGTCGTATGGCCAGTCCACCGACTGGGTCGATTCGGTGTTCGATGGATTTGCAAATTTGGCGGAAGCGGGCCCGATTAGCGCGACGCTGGAATCAGTAGACGCGGCCGTGGCAAGCGGTGAATTGCCACTGAACATAGCACTTTCGCTGTGGGCGTTGTTAGGTCAAGGCGACAAGGCAATGGAGGCCGCCTGGTCCTTCCTGCACGATTCGGGGGAGTATTTCGAAGTCGAGATCATCTATCTCGATGAATTCCGGGTACTTCGGGAACACGAGGAGTTTCCCGAACTTCTCGATGCGCTGGGTCTTACAGCATACTGGGACAGCATCGGCTGTCATTGGGACGGCGCGCGGGTAGCCTGCGTTCAGCGGGCTGGAGCTAGTCAATGAATTTTCTGCGCGACTGTTTCAGCTGGCCGCGTCTGGTTTTTTCATCGAGACGCTTCTCCTGAGCCCGCTGCGTCGGTTTGGTTGGCTTACGCTGTTTTTGTCGGACGAGCGCCTCTCGAATGATTCTCGCCAGCTTGTCCAGCGCATCTAATCTGTTTTTTTCCCGGCTGCGGAATCGTTGCGATTTGATAACGATGATGCCTTCTTTCGAAAGCCGCTGATCCCTGAGCCGCAGGATTTGCTCCTTGTCGTGATCCGAAAGCGCCGACGATGCGCGCACGTCGAATCTGAGATGGATCGCGGTCGAGACCTTGTTTACGTTCTGGCCGCCTGCACCCCGCGAGCGGATCGCCGAAATCTCTATCTCGGCCAGAGGAATCGAAATGCCTTCGTTGATTCTTAACATGCGGCAATTATACGGGTCGAAATGTGTGAGAATGCCGCCCTCATGCCAATGCGCAATCTCTCCATTCTCCTTGTCTGCCAACTGATTTCGGCGGCGGGATCCATTGCTCTGGTGACTCTTGGTGGAATCATCGGTTCTCAACTGACCGACAGACAGGCGCTGGCCACGTTGCCGGTGTCGGTGATGGTCATCAGCGTCGCGGCAACGACTGTGCCGGCAACGCTCCTGATGCGCGCGATCGGGCGCAAGTACGGATATGCACTGGCCTCCCTGTCCGCGGCCGTGTCGACCTTACTCGCTGCCTATGCTGTCGCGGCGGCACGTTTTCCGCTATTCATACTTGCCGCCGCGA
>JBHIDG010000434.1:0-2734 GCA_046760025.1 Woeseia sp.
TGGGGTTTTTTGCCCGACGCCTCGAAATGGTGGAATAAGGAGGTTAGGCGTTCTTTGCTGACTGGGAGGAATCAACTGCGTGGTAATCTCAAAATCTCGGTACTGAGGTCCTTGCGCGTACACAAACGACCCAACGAAATGCCATTCCTTTCGTATGGTCAGTCGCCCCGGAATGCCTGGCGCTCCGTAAAAAACGCCCACTATGACACTCGTTGCACCCGCTCGGGCGATCGTCGCCGCTTCCCTCCTGGAGGTCCGAAGAGCAGCGCGGCGGCCAGGCACCAGCCGACGGGGCCGAAGGTACGGCGGCGATCAACCATCAAGCGCAGATTCAGCGCTCAGCCGATGCAGAAACCGTGGACGAAACGGAGCCGTGGCGACTCGGCCGAAGCCAACCTTTTTTGCCTCGAGAGCCAGCTGCTCGAAGTCGTTGCCCGGGTGCGAGTGGACACCGGCAAAGTGATTCGCAAACCGAGTGGCGAGCTTGTGGAGAAAGGGACCGGCACCGACGAAGTCGATGATCGTCAAGCGACCGCCGGGAGCGAGCACCCTTCGGATCTCGGCGAGCCCCGATTGTTTCAGAGAATCGCTCAAGTGATGAAACATCAGGCTGCTCAACACCGCGTCGAAGCTTCGATCCGGAAAAGGCAGAGCCTCGATGGCGGCCAAGCGAAATGTCGCGGGCAGGCCCGCCGCCGCCGCCTTGGCCCGAGCGCGGGCGACCATCTCGGGAGAAGGATCGATGCCCTCGACCCGGCCCGCCGCCCCGACGCATGCGGCCGCAGCGAGTGCCAAAGTCCCGGTGCCGCATCCGACATCCAAGACGCGCGCGCCAGGCCGCAACTCAGCGGCCTCGATGATCCGTCGGCGAAAGTGATGCTCGCGGCCCAGGGTGATGATGCCGACCAGGAGATCGTAGTACGAAGCCCAATGAATGAGGTGGCCCTCGGTGTGTACAGCGGATGACTCGTCGTGAGGCTTGATCATTTGAAACCTTTCGGGAGCGCGTTCGGGTTGTGTGGGACCGTCGACGGGACGTACCCCGTATGGGCTGGCCCAGCTCGTTGAGGAGTCGCCGTCTCTGTTCGCCCCGTCCTCGCAGCGCCCAGTAGAACAGTCGAGACGTCATGGCGATCTCCGGCAGCCGCCGATCAGCTTTCGGATGAACCGCGGCTTGTCCTGCATGATGCGCTTGACCGCCTCGGGATCGGAGTCAGGCGCTTCGTCGTAGATCGCGCCCCAGCAAACGAGCTCGACGAGAAGCGGGATCAGCGCGATGCCCTTGTCGGTGAGCGAGTACAAGACCTGGCGGCCGCTGCTCGGATCCGACTGCTTGGTGATAATGCCGGTGGCTTCGAGTCGCTGTAGGCGGTCGGCGAGTATGTTCGAGGCAATCGCTTCGTCTGACGCGACGAAGTCCTTGAAATAGCGCTTGCCGACAAAGACCATGTCGCGAACGATCAACAGGCTCCACCGGTCTCCCAGCAGATCCAGCGAGCAACTGATGGGACAGCCCGAGCGCCGTCGCTCCGCGTTGAACGCCATCGGTCAGAGCTCGAGGATCGGTTCCGGCAGCAACGCTCCGGAGTCGGTGTACGCGCGCTCGGACGCCAGCTTGCCCGCCTCGTCGAACTGGTAGATCACGCACATTGGGAACTCGACGGGACGTCCGACGGGGGCGCCTCGCAGCGGCACCTCCACCGTGCCGCGCACGACGTACTCTACGACCACGCTGTCGTAGGTGTAGAGGCGACGGACGATCTCACCGCCGAGTCCGGACAGCGCACCCTGGCCGTCCCAACCGAAGTTCCTGTGAAAAGCCGCCAGTCGTTCGGGGGTGTCGTAGATGACTCCGTTGAAGTTGAGATGGCCTCCCGGCGCGTAGCTGGCAACGATGGCCGGCACGTCACCGGCAAGCTCGGCACCGAGGTGCTCCTGCAACGCCCCATCCAGGAACGCTTGGCGCTCCGGTCCCACAACTTCGGTAGGCATATTCGATCCCTCCTTTCGTCTCGAGCCTCAAGATCACTTGTATTTCACAACTGATACGAGCTTACCAGAATCAGTTGTGAAATGCAAGTGATTTGTCGGCGATGCCTGCGCAGGAAGAGCTCGCTGCTCAGGTGCGTGGCTCCCACTACGTTGGGAACAGGCACATCAGCGCCGACAATCGCTGAAACATGGCATGGAACGCGTCACAGATGGCACATGCATGCCGGTTCTGGGCGAAGTCGGAAATCAAGACGAAACTCTGCATGCCCATATACTACTCATAACCCCTGCGATAGCAGATATATAGAGTTATTAGGTGATATCGCACGTTCCCTCCTGCTGGTCCAAAACGGAGCATGAACAGCAGATCTGGGGAGAATGCGCCCGGTTGATCACAAACTGCATCATCTACTACAACACTCGCATCTTATCCAGCCTACTGGCTTACCACGAGAAAACTGGTAATGGCCAGGGGGCCAGCCTACTCAAGCGGGTTTCCCCGATTGCCTGGCAGCACATTAATCTCTACGGGCGTTACGAGTTCAACAAGCGGCCAGAGGTGATCGACCTGGAGGCGATCATTGAGGAATTAGCCCAAGCTCAGGCATCTCCTGAACTGGTTCTGGTTGGCTGAGCCCTTATTCCCCCATTTCGAGGCGTCGGGCAAAAAACCCCTGAAAGGTACAGCTATGAGTGAACAATCCGGATTTCAGCTGAGTGGAAGTGCGCCCGAAATGTATGA
>JBHIDG010000435.1:0-2710 GCA_046760025.1 Woeseia sp.
TCTATGGCTGGTTTACCGAGGGATTTGACACTGCCGACTTGAAAGAGGCAAAGGCACTGCTCGAAGAACTATCGTGAAATGGGCACTGCGACTCCACACCTCAGTTTGACATAGTGGCCTCTTATCGGATAGTCTCTGCCCCGAAAGAGTAACTCCCGCCTAGTCTCTGGCACAGTCTGTGGACCCCTTTGGGGGCTGAAAAGTACAGGTTAAGCCGATTTTCGGGTTCAACTAGGTGACTCTGGCTTCAAAAGGAAACTCCTATCATGACTGCCATAACTCGTCGACTCTCTGAGTTTGTCGCCGAAATTTCCCATGACCAGTTACCCGCTGAAGTAAGGGAGCGGGCTAAGCTGTTGGTGGCCGACCATGTCGGCATTGCCGTGCGCGCCAGGCAGGAGGCCGAATCGACGCCGAGCCTGCTGGCGGCGGTTCGTACGCTTGGCCTGGCGCAGGGAGCGGCGAGCGTCGTTGCTGACGTGGGGCATTACTCACCGCCCGGCGCGGCGCTCATCAACGGGACGCTCGCGCATTCTCTCGATTTCGACGACACCCACGCGCGCGGCTCGATTCATCCGAGCGCACCCATCGTGCCTGCCGCGCTGGCCGCGGCAGAGATGACGGGCGCAAACGGCAGAGAGGTGATTGCGGGTATTGTGGCCGGTTACGAGGTGCAGATTCGATTGAGCCTGGCGCTGGTACCTAAAGATCATTATGACCGGGGCTTCCATCCCACAGCGACCTGCGGCGTCTTTGGCGCGGCAGCGGCAGCAGCGCGGGTGTTCGGCCTTCCGGCGGATCAGGTGGCGAATGCCTTCGGCATCTGCCTGAGCCAAGCGGCAGGGTCGATGCAGTATCTCCTGGAGGGTGCCTGGACCAAGCGCTTCCATGTCGGTTACGCGGCCATGAACGGGCTCATTGCGGCAAGTTTCGCCCGCGAAGGCTTCAAGGGTGCGGTCGAGGCAATCGAAGGCAAAGCGGGATTTTTGAAGTCCTACGCGCCGAATCCGATCTTCGAAAACGCGACCGCACGGCTTGGAGAAGTTTATGAGACCATGGCGATAGCCGTGAAGCCCTACCCCTGCTGCCGTTACAGCCACGCGGCTATTGATGCTCTGGTCGAGTTGCGTGCGACGAACGATATCGATCCGGAAGAGATCAAGTCCGTGGAAGTTGGCCTACCGCACGCTGGCTGGAAACTCATTGGCGATCCCGAAGAGGCGAAGCAGCGACCCCAGAACGTTGTCGACGGTCAGTTCTCGATGCCTTTCCTTGCCGCCGTGACGCTGCGCGAGGGCGGGATGAACTGGGATCATTACGCCCGTCACCTGGGGGACGCGGATACGCTGAGCCTTTGTAAACGGGTAAGGTCCGTGGTCGATCCGCAAGCGGAAGCCGAGTTCCCTGCTCAGATGAGCGGGGTGGCGCGGGTGCGCACCCCGCGCGCTCTGTTTGAAAAGTTCGTCGCCGTACCGAAAGGCGAGCCAGAGAATTTTCTTATGCCGGCAGAGCTGCGCGCCAAGTTTGATGGGCTCGTTGCGCCTTACCTGTCCGAGGGCAGGCGCGACGCCTTGACTGCCGCGTTGCTGTTGCTGGAACAGGCCGACGATATCAGCGCAGTATTGCGCCTAACCCGTCCCGACCGAACCCCCTCCCTTCAGGCCGCGGCAGGTGCCGGCTGAGCGAAGACTGATCGTTGCCAAGCGCAAGGAAGTCAGTCGTAACTGATATCGAGAATTGCTGAGGAGAATTGATGGCACCGGAGAGCCTCGATCCTACCGAAGAGGCCTTGATTCTCGAAAGCATCGATCGATTCCTGGAGCGTGATGTCAAGCCTTACGCTCACGAGCTGGAAGCAACCGACACCTATCCCGCACAAATCGTTGAAAAAATGAAGGAGCTTGGCCTGTTCGGCGCAACCATCGCGGCCGAATATGACGGGCTGGGCTTGTCGGCGTTCACCTACGCTAAGATCGTGGAACGCGTCTCAGCCGTGTGGATGTCTATCGCAGGCATATTCAATTCTCACCTGATCATGGCCGCGGCGGTCCAGCGCTTTGGTACCGCCCAGCAGAAACAGCGCTACTTGCCACGTTTCGCCAGTGGTGAGTTGCGCGGTGGCGTCGCGTTAACGGAGCCCGATTGTGGAACCGACCTCCAGGCCATTCGAACCCAGGCCAGGCGCGACGGTGATTTTTACATCGTCAATGGAAGGAAAAGCTGGATCACCAACAGCGTCCGGGGTCAAATCCTCGCCGTGTTGGTGAAAACTGACCCCAGCACTGAGCCGGCAAACAGGGGAATGAGCCTCCTGCTGATTGAAAAGTGTGAGGGATTTACAGTAAGCCGCGAACTGGAGACGCTCGGCTACCGGGGGATCGATACTGCGGAGCTCTTGTTCGAGGATTGCCGAATACCACGGGGTAACCTAATCGGCGAGGTAGAGGGACGAGGGCTGCAGCAGATCCTGAGTGGACTCGAGCTCGGACGCATCAACGTCGCCGCGCGTGGCGTAGGCATCGCGCGTGCTTGCCTGGAGGAGTCGGTGGCTTATTCGCAAGTCCGAAAGACGTTTGGCAAGCCCATTTGTGAACATCAAGCGATTCAAATTCAGCTTGCTGACATGGCGACACGGGTCGAGGCGGCGAGGCTTCTGGTCGAATCTGCGGCGCGGGCCTACGATACGGGCCAGCGCTGCGATATGGAGGCC
>JBHIDG010000436.1:0-2709 GCA_046760025.1 Woeseia sp.
CACTCGGCATTCTTGCCATCGGCAGTTTACGCCAAGCAAGTTGGCGTTGATAATTACCAAACTGCTCTGCTTTTTCTCCATGATAAAATCGAAACTCGGCAACAAATTCATTCGTGTGGCGACCGGGGGTGTCTGTGGACGTAACTGAGCAAGCGGTAGTTACACGGCTGCGGGGAAAAGAGCGGTGAACGTGGGAGGACGTGCGTATCGCACGATCTGGGTCGCCGACAACGGCGAAACAGTCAAGGTCATCGATCAGACTCGGTTGCCGTATGAATTCGTTGTCGCAGAACTGGACACTGTCGAGCAAGCCGTACACGCGATTCAACAGATGCTGGTTCGCGGAGCGCCGTTGATCGGTGCAACCGCCGCGTATGGCATGTGTCTGGCAATGCGCAAGGATCCCGGTGACGAGAATATGCGTAAGGCGTACGACGCATTAGCATCGTCGCGACCGACGGCGGTCAATCTTCGCTGGGCGCTGGATCGTCTGTACCACGCGATTCGAACGCTGCCGGCCCCCGAACGGCAGCGTAAAGCTTACGAGACAGCGAGCGAGATTTGCGACCAAGACGTCGCAATCTGCAAGGCGATCGGGCAACACGGCATCGGACTCATACGAGCGGCTTTTGCAAAAACCGGCGGCCGCCCGGTCAATATCCTGACTCACTGTAATGCCGGCTGGCTGGCCACGGTCGATTGGGGTACCGCGCTCGCACCGATCTACGCCGCTCACGACGAGGACATTCCGGTACATGTCTGGGTGGACGAGACGAGACCACGCAACCAGGGTGCTCAGCTCACGGCGTGGGAACTGGCCGAATACGGTATCGACCATACGCTGGTGACCGACAATGCCGGCGGCCACCTCATGCAGCGCGGACTTGTCGATCTCTGCATCGTGGGAACCGATCGCACCACGGCTGCGGGAGATGTCTGCAACAAGATCGGCACCTACCTGAAAGCGCTGGCGGCGCGCGACAACGACGTGCCGTTCTACGTGGGATTGCCGTCACCGACGATCGACTGGGCGATCCGCGACGGACTCGAACACATACCGATCGAACAGCGCGACGGCGACGAGGTGAGCAAAATTCGTGGCCGCACGGAGGCCGGTCTCGATGAGACTGTCGCCATCGCTCAATCCAGGACCCGGGTGCGCAACGATGCGTTTGACGTAACCCCGGCACGGCTGGTCAGCGGACTGATAACCGAGCGCGGGCTGTGCGAGGCCAGCCATGCCGGTTTAGCCAAGCTTTTTCCCCAGGCTGCGACGGGATGACCGATTAACAGTATTCAACGCTGAATAACTCAGCGATCATTGCAACGCCGAGCGATCTCTCACCGAGGACCCCGTGTTATCCCAGGACCTGCATTTCAGAGCTGTCTTGTTCGTGTGCCTGACAGTGGCGCTCGGCACCTCCGACAGCAGGACCGATCCCGGCGAGCGCGGCTTCGCGGCAATGGTCGAGTCGGGGAGATTGCAGAATGACGATATTCAGGAGGCGAGTGGACTGGCCCGGTCCGGCTATCACAGCGACATACTGTGGACGATGAATGACGAAGGTCCGCCGGTCCTGTACGCCATCGGACCGGACGGATCCGATTACGCGACGCTACGCTTGAGCGATGCCGAAAACGTCAATTGGGAGGATCTGGCCGCCTTCGAGACCGATGGCAGGCGCTTTTTGCTCGTCGCCGACGTCGGTGACAACGAGGGGCGGCGCTCGAACAGTGTGATTTATATTGTCGAAGAACCGACATTGTCGCGGGGTGAGCACAGCGAGGCCGACATTGCCTGGCGGATCCGCTTCACCTATCCGGATGGCCCGCTGGATTGCGAGGCCGCAGCAGTCGATCTCGCGAATGCGCGCATACTGCTACTGGCCAAACGCAGTATCCCCGCAACGCTCTACGAGCTGCCGCTCAGACCGGGCCGGGCCGGCATTATCCAGGCGCGCAGAATCGGTGCCCTCGACACCCTGCCCCAGCCGACGGCAAACGATATTGCCCGGGCCCTGCCCGATGACGACTGGCACTGGCAGCCGACCGCCATGGACCTGTCCCCCGACGGTCGGATTGGGGTGGTGCTGACTTACAGGCGCATCTATGTATACCTGCGGCGCGCCGGCGAGAGCTGGGCCAGTGCTTTTGCGCGGCTACCACAGTACCTGGACCTGGCCGGCAACCGTGAAGCAGAAGCGGTTACTCTCTCGCGAGACGGCAAGGCAATATTCGTGACACTGGAAGGTCGCCATGCGCCGATACTCCGCTTCGACCGGCAATAACGGGTGAGTCGATAATGAAAAAGATCAGTTTCCTTTTTGCGCTTCTTGCAGCCTGCAATTCCACGACCCCGGAGACCGAGGCGCCGCCATCACAGTCGGTGACGATCATGACCTTCAACGTCGAGAACCTGTTCGACAACACCGATGACGAAGGCAAGGATGACAAGACATTCCTGGCGCTTGCCGACAAACAGACTGACGAGCACAGAAAGGCGTGCGCGGAGATCGAGGTCGAGCGCTGGCGTGATCAGTGCCTCTACTGGGACTGGAACGACGGTATCATCGAACAGAAACTCCGGGTCGTTGCGAATTCCATTCTACAAGTCGACGACGGGCGCGGTCCCGATATCATTGCCCTGCAGGAAGTCGAGAACCTTGCGATTCTGGAACGCCTGCGAACCGGGCACCTGGCCGCTGCACA
>JBHIDG010000437.1:0-2704 GCA_046760025.1 Woeseia sp.
GGATCGTCGAGGGAGGCCCGCAGGCGACGACCTGACCGCCGTGGACGCCGGCACCCGGACCGAGGTCAACGACGTGATCGGCAGACATGATGGCTTCCTCGTCGTGCTCGACAACGATGACGGTATTACCGAGGTCACGCAGATGCAGTAGCGTGCCCAACAGCCGCGCGTTGTCGCGCTGGTGCAGGCCGATCGATGGTTCATCGAGAATGTACATGACGCCGACGAGGCCCGAGCCGATCTGGCTCGCGAGCCTGATTCGCTGTGCCTCGCCGCCCGACAATGTCTCGGCACTGCGGTTGAGCGATAGATAGTCCAGGCCGACGTCGCCAAGGAAGCCGAGCCGTTCGCTGATCTCCTTGACGATCTTGTCGGCAATCGTCGCCCGCCAGCCTTCGAGCTTCATTTCTTCGAAAAAAGTCCTTGCACGGCCGACCGACATATCGCCGATCTGAGGCAATGCAAAACCCGCGATAAAGACATTGCGTGCAGAGCGATTCAATCGCGTGCCGCCGCACTCGGGGCAGGGCTGGCTGTTCAGAAAGCGGGCGAGCTCCTCACGGACGGCGCCGGATTCAGTTTCGCGGTAACGGCGTTCGAGATTGGGGATGACACCTTCGAACCGGTGGTGCTGCCGTATCTGCATGCCCCGTGAATTCGCGTAGTGAAACTCGATCTTCTCCTTGTCGCTGCCGAAGAGTACGACCTGTCGTACGGCATCAGACAGCTCGCGAAACGGCGCCTCGATATCGAATTCGTAATGTGCAGCCAGACTCCGGATCATTTGAAAGTAATAGGTCGTCTTTCGATCCCACCCCCTGATGGCGCCGCCGGCGAGCGACAGATCGGAATTCACGACGACGCGCTCCGGATCGAAGAACTGTTTGACACCGAGACCGTCACAAGCCGGGCATGCGCCGGTCGGGTTGTTGAAGGAGAAAAGCCGCGGCTCGAGTTCGGTCAGGCTGTATCCGCAGATATTGCAGGCGAAGCGGTCCGAGAATACGAGTTCCTCCTTGCCGTTCTGTTCGATCCAGGCAATCTTCGCCGTCCCGTCGGCCACACGTAGCGCAGTCTCGAATGATTCGGCGAGCCGGAGCTTCAGGTCGGATTTGACCTTGAACCTGTCGACCACCACGTCGATCGAGTGTTTGCGCCTCAGGTCCAGCTTCGGTGGATCTTCCAGCTCAAACACCTCGCCGTTGATGCGCGCGCGAATGAAGCCCTGCGCCATCAGGTCGTTCATGAGTTGCACATGCTGGCCCTTGCGGTTTGCAACGACAGGTCCGAGCAGCATCAGGCGCGTGCCCTCGGGTAGTAAGAGCACCTGATCGACCATCTGGCTGACGGTCTGCGCCTCGAGCGTAACGCCGTGATCCGGACAACGCGGCGTGCCGGCACGCGCGAACAGGAGACGCAGATAATCGTAGATCTCTGTGACCGTGCCGACCGTCGAGCGCGGGTTGTGCGACGTGGATTTCTGTTCGATCGATATGGCCGGCGACAGCCCGTCGATATGATCGACATCCGGTTTTTCCATCATCGAAAGGAACTGCCTGGCATAGGCAGACAGTGACTCGACATAACGCCGCTGACCCTCGGCGTAGATCGTGTCGAACGCAAGCGATGACTTACCGGATCCCGAGAGCCCCGTGAAGACGATCAGCTTGTCTCGCGGCAGGCAAAGGTCGAGATTCCTGAGGTTATGTGTCCTCGCACCGCGAATGTCGATAGATTTCATTAGGATTTAAGAGTGAATGCCGGCCAACCTGCTAATATACGCCGCCGCGTCAGTCCGGCGCAAAGAGACCTTGCGGGCAAATGACAGCAAGCGATGATTACAGCGCGAACCTCCAGGCGATGCTGCCGAAAGAGCGGCGCGCGGTAGCAGTCATATCGCTCGTCGCGATGTGCCGCATGTTCGGCCTGTTCGCGCTGTTGCCCGTCATGTCCATCTTTGCAGCCGACCTCGAGGGTGCAACACCGATGCTGGTCGGCCTGGCTGTCGGCGCATACGGGCTCACGCAGGCCGGCTTGCAGATTCCGTTCGGCCTGCTGTCCGACCGCATCGGTCGTGTGCCGGTCGTTCTCCTCGGTCTCGCCCTGTTTGCCGCCGGCAGCGTCCTGGCTGCGCTGAGCGATACGATAGCCGGTGTTATTGCCGGCCGGTTTCTGCAGGGCGCGGGCGCCGTCTCGGCGACGCTGACGGCCCTGATGGCGGATGCCACACGAGAGTCGGTCCGGACACGCACGATGGCGGTGTTGGGCATCGGCATTGGCGCGTCCTTCCTGCTGGCGTTGATCATCGGCCCCCTCATCGCTGCCCACTCCGGCGTGCGTTCATTGTTCTGGCTGGCCGCGGCACTCGCGGTCGTTTCAGTCCCGCTCCTGACCGCGCTGCCCGCAGGTACGGAGCGGCCGAGAGCCACGCCCGGCGTATCCGCAGCAGCGGCGCTGCGTCCGGACCTGCTGCGCCTGGACGCCTACGTGTTCGTATTACACGCGCTGCTGACCGCGAGCTTCGTTGCCTTGCCGTTCCTGTTGAGGAACAGCCTGGGAATCGTGCTGGCGGACCACTGGAAAATCTATGTCGGCGCCCTGATTCTGTCGCTTGCGGGCACGATTCCACTGATTCTCGTCGATGACAGGGGGGGCAGGGCGGCAACAATACCGGTGGCTTTGGGCCTGTTGCTGATCGGGCAAT
>JBHIDG010000438.1:0-2701 GCA_046760025.1 Woeseia sp.
CACGGCGTTTGCCGCCGATTGCTGCGTTCCCCTTTGCACTCATTTGACACGGCCGCTTCTGTGAAACGTCCAGATAGTCAGGCGCAGCAACAATACGACCAGGTAGGGAGACAACACTAGGAACCAGACCACGGGCCGGCCTGCCCGGATTTCACTGCTCAAGCGCCCGTAGAAATCGGAAAATCCCGCTCCGCCATACTCGCCGAATACGGATTGGCCAGTGAGATAAATTGCCAGCGGCAACAAGACCAGGCCCGCAAAAAATAACGAGAGGGCGAGCGCGAGTTCGTTCAGCGCTTTCTGTCGTAGAGATTTTCTTGCTGCAGACACGGGCAAACCCAATGTTTCGTGCGTGACGAACCATCCTTGACCAAGAGCACGCCAAGGTCAAGCAGTGCAGGCTTAGCTGGACGCGGTCGTGACGGATTTATCTGAATCGCGTCGTCGGGAGCGTCTGCGCCGTCGATAAACGGCTAGCGACAGGTGCAGGCAGGCAGCGCAAAACAGGACGTAGTGGGGCACGACCCAAAACCAGTCGTGGACGTACAAGGTTGAAAAAAGAGCCGCAAAACCGGCGGTCAGATAAAAATAGGGAAGGCAATCATAAAGGAGTCTTGGTAGCCAGATCTTGCGGGATGCGAGTCTTCGGGCTCTGCGCGCTATTTTTTGTGTGGAGCTCTGATGGAGGTTTTTTGGTGCGGTCTGTGTCAGCATCTTGAAAGCATTCTTGTGATTACACTGCACATGCTGACGGAGCCTAGCTGAACGTATCCTGAAAGACCGTGATTGCTCTCACATATGGGCACCCGTCAGTCACAGGCTACCGTGCGCCCGGCCGCCCAATGCCGCAGTGTCTCGATTTTTTCTGCCATGACGACGGACAATGGCTGAGTCCTTTGTATCTCACTCAAAATATGCGCCGTAGCCAGGTCGGATTTGCCGGCGTGCGCGGCATACAGGGCCGAGACCACCGCCTGTTCGATCTCCGCGCCGGAAAAGCCGTGCATCGCGGCAGCGAGCGTTCCAAGGTCGAAATCTGCGGCAGACTGGCCACGGTTTGCCAGGTGAATTTCCAAAATCGATTTCCGGATTTCCAGTCCCGGCAGGTCGACGAAGAAAATCTCATCGAATCGCCCCTTGCGCACGAGTTCCGGCGGCAGTGCACTGATATCGTTCGCCGTTGCCACGACAAAAACCTCACGATCCTTCTCTGCCATCCAGCTCAGGAAACTTCCCAGCACACGTTGCGTCGTTCCGGTTTCACCGCCCCGCCCGGCCAGGCCTTTCTCGATTTCGTCGATCCACAAGACGCATGGTGCCATCACGTCAGCAGTCTTCAGCGACTCGCGCAGGTTACGTTCGGTTTCCCCGTGATACTTGTTGTACAGGGTGGCAAAGTCGAGCCGCAGCAGCGGCGCACCGAAAATGCCGGCGGTCGCTTTCGCCGCGAGACTTTTCCCGCAACCCTGTACGCCGATTAGAAGGACGCCCTTCGGCGGGTCGAGATGTCTGGCGTTTTGCTTGTGCAGAAAAGCGGCCCTTCTCTTTGCCAGCCAGCCTTTCAGTCTCACCAGTCCACCCAGATCGCTGAATTTCGCCGTGTCGTATTCGAACTGCAAGATGCCCCCGCGATTCAATAACTCGTACTTGGCCTGCATCACGCCCGGCAGATCGCTTTTGGTGATCGCGCCATCGAAGAAAATGGCGTTTCTCGCCAGTTTTGCGGTATCAGCGTCGGTCAGGCCGGCGAGATTCTGAATCAACATTCGATACGCTCTGGGATCAGCCTGAACCCGCGAGCCGGGGTTCTCTCGTGCCCATTCGGCCGCGACACGCTTGATGATTTTCTGGCGCTCCTTGTCCGTCGGCAGCGCCATGTCGAATCGTGCACTGAAACTCTCCAACTCTGCGGGCAGCGAGACGCTGTGGCTTACGAGAATGACATGCCTTTGAATCTCGTTGAAGCGGATGCAGATATCTTTGAGCAAGCGGACGTTGACCGGGACTTCAAGGTACGGATGAAAGTCGAGCAGGATATATATGCCCGACTTGTCGACCGCCCTGATGTGACGAAGCACATCCTCAGGTTCTGAATTGTGCAACTGAGGTTCCAGCGAAATGTCTAGGCGTTGCAAACCATCCGTAACGGTCCAGCGAAAAAGCGGGAGGTAGGTATCTTTAGCCCGAGTTATCGTAATCAATTTCAACATCTCGAGCATGCGTGATTCATCGCGCGTCTCGATCACCACAATCGGCGTCCGGGAACGAAGTATCAGCTCGAGATCGTGTTGTCTGTCCATGGATACTCGGCGTATCGCGCTACGGATTTTCGCAGTCGTTCAGGTCTTTGGCGCTCAACACCGCACTCTCGCCGTCGGCGAGATCCCCGGCTATCGCGCGCAACCGCTCTGCAGACATCTTGTCGCGGGAACCGGCAACTGCGCGCACGACGTCATCGAGGTTGTGTCTTCCGTTGCTCCCGCTGCTGATTTCGGCGTCGAGTGCTGCCAGCAGAGTGACAGCTCTGGCGGTAACCGCGCCGGTCGCCGGATCCGTACAAAGTGACTTCGCATCTGTTGCCCAGGCGGCGAGTTTCGATCTTGCTGTCCGATATCGCTTCTCGCCGATCGTTCCACTTCGCCGCAGGACCTCGAGGCTGTAGTATTCGGCCAGCCCCTCGATAATCCAATCGGCACCGCTA
>JBHIDG010000439.1:0-2700 GCA_046760025.1 Woeseia sp.
GGCGCCGCCCGACTCGAAGATCAGGACGTGGGGATCCAGCATCGCCAGCGCCGTCTCGAAAAACGGTCTGGCCGGTTTTCCCAGCACGACCGGCTCCACGCCGCCGGCGTGCGCCAGCGCCATCACGAACGGCGCCGTATCGAGCCGAAGACCATCCTCCGCCCGCCAGTAACGCGTCATGCCCAGTGCGACCAATGTGGGACGGGGCTCCACCATCAGCAGCCGAAACGCCCGGTTGAGCTCAAAAAAGCTCCAGCGCTCGCCATAGTCGCCGACGACGACGGACGCGACCGATTCCTGATCATTGGTCGCCACCTCCAGCGACCCGAACTCTGGAACCGTCTTCGGTGCCACAAACAGGGCACCAGGACCCGGCGCGTGCTCTGCAAGCCAGCGGGCCGCCGCAACCGGCGGCGTCAGGATGCTCTCCTCCGCAACATCGATATCCATACCAGCGAGCTTTTCGACAAGCGCGCTCCTGGGCCGGGACGTCGTATTCGTGAGATACAGATGCGGTATGGCACTGTCCTGAAGCCAGGCAATCGCCTCGGCCGCACCGGGTACCGGCTCCTCGGCCTCGTAAATGACGCCATCGAGATCGATCAGCAGTGCCGTCATGTCCGAGCCTCTTCCTTCCCGCGCTACCCGAGGGTTTCCCCTGTTGCATGACCCAGCATAATACGGATAAAAGAAGGACGACCCGGGAGAAGAACAATGAAAGTCGGCGTCATCAAAGAAATCAAAGACAAAGAAAACCGCATCGCACTGACCCCCGAAGGCGCCAAAGCCCTGACCGAGGCTGGTCATCAGGTACTCATAGAGAAAGACGCAGGCTCAGGTTCCGGCTTCAGCGACGCGGACTATCAGGCCGCAGGAGCCACAATCGTCCCCACAAAAGACGCCTGGGCCTCGGACCTCGTGATCAAAGTCAAGGAACCGCTCGAAAGCGAATACCCCTATCTCGACGGCCAGATCGTTTTCACCTACTTTCACCTGGCCGGCGTCGTAAAGAGCCTGACCGAGGCATTGCTCGAGAAGCGCGTCACAGCCGTCGCCTACGAAACAGTGGAGGACAAGGATGGCAAGCTGCCCCTGCTGGAACCCATGAGTGCCGTGGCAGGCCACATGGCGGCGACCATCGGCAGCTATTACCTCGCCAAATTCAACCAGGGCAAAGGCGTCCTGCTCAGCAGGATCCTCGATGAGCAGTACGGCAAGGTGCTCATCCTCGGCGACGGCGTCGTCGGACGCTATGCCGCAAAAGCCGCTACCGGCCTCGGCGCAGACGTCTTCATCTGCGGCAGGCACGAGGACAGAGTCCCCAAACTAAAGGCAGAAATCTCAAAATCCCTCAACTTCGTCCTGTCATCGAAAGAAAACATCAGAGAGCATCTCAAAGACACCGATCTCCTCATCGGCGCCGTCCTCATCCACGGTGCCCGCGCCCCCTACCTCGTCACCGAGGACATGGTCCAAATAATGCAAGCCGGCTCCGTCATCGTCGATGTCAGTATCGACCAGGGCGGTTGCGTCGAGACATCACGATCGACCTCGCACTCCGACCCAACCTTCGAGAGACACGGCGTCATCCATTACTGCGTGACCAACATGCCGGGCGCATACCCGAGAACATCCACCCTCGCCCTAACAACGGCAACCCTGCCCTACGCCCTGAAACTGGCCGAGAAAGGAATCAAAGCTTTCGGAAAGGACGAAGGATTTGCAGCAGGGATCAATACGCACAGTGGCTACCTGACCTACAAGCCGGTGGCCGAGGCGCTAGGGTTGACCGACACGTATTCACCGTTGTCGCAGCTTCACCAATAACAGCCTTCGTAGCCACAAGGCACTGGCGTCGGGAGGCCTTGCGTGTCGTGGGAGAAGTTCGTCTATGTTCAGTGTTGGTATTTACCAGGATCTTCTGCCGCCCTAGGAATCTCATCATTCATACCGTCCCGGTCAATGCGACTTCTGACGAATCGTTCCGTGTCCTTATCCATGAAGTACACGTAACAGCCCTTCATTCCCCGCGAAAGTAATACACGGTAGGTGTTCTTGATCAAATCAACAAACTGCTCTTTTGACCTTTTGACTACCGTGTCATGGGACGCTTGCTTGCTACCACACCATTCGCTCGCGTCAGGATCATAATAAAGATCTGGGCCCCAAATGACCCCAACGTAATCAAATTCAAAGCCTTGGGCCGTATATATGCAACCGATCTGCTCTATTCCATTCGGATCGTGTGCCCAATGAATCGACTTCGGAATGCCCGATGCCAGACGCCCCGCATCCGGCTTGGCGTTCCACGACCGTGAAAACGACCCAATCTGCACGTCGTCGACCAGCGTCCCATCCAACTTCGGATCAGACCACCGCCAGCAAAATCCAGCTGTTAGCCTTGCCGTAGCGCCCTCAGAATCCCTTTGCCGAACTGCGGCGTCGAGCATGTCTGGGCTGTCCATGATTCTGAAGTCGAATCCTTCATCGCCCGCCCACAGTATGTTCGCGTTTCGCTGAACACCCAGAGTGTTGCTGATCCAATTAACAAATGCCTCAGAGCCACTACAGCGAAACTGTGCCTCAAGCTGGAACTCACTAATTTCGCACCCCATCCTCGTCGCATGGTCTCTTATGTACTCCGCTTGTTGATTTGCACCGAAAAGTGACCCGGGATTTGCACTGAAAATTGACCCACCC
>JBHIDG010000440.1:0-2655 GCA_046760025.1 Woeseia sp.
GCGGTATCTGGTCGATCGCGCGAGGTCTTGCGCGTAACGAGCAAAGCTATAAGCAACATCTGATTTCCTGTGATGCCACGCGCCGCAACGATCTTGACGGCCGCGGTCATTTGAGCGAAGAAGCGCTGGCGAACTTCACGCGCTTTTTCCTTGAGACCTGTCTAGATCAGGTTAAATTCATGGAAGAACTCGTACAGCCCAATAAACTCCGCACGCGTATCAAGCTGTGGGCGGATGAGGAAATTGCGACCAATAATCTGCCAAAGCAGGCACCGGTCGTGCTGGACGCGATATTGTTTCGCGGCGAACTGCCACGCGGCGATGTTGCGGAATTACTGGATACGAGTGAAAGGACAGCGCGCCGTGTGATATCCGCACTGATCGATCACGGTGTGGTCACGGCAAAAACCATAAAAAGTTCGCTTCAGATAACGTTTCCGGCAAAACTTGCATCGCGTTGGATGCCAGGGTCATTCCCGGAGCAAAGCGAATAAATGTGCTTCTCGATTCGACGTGATGAGCAACGAAGACTAAATTGACAACAGCAGTGCAGATGAGACCAAATCCTGAACTGAAATGGTAGGCGCGATCCCTAAATTGATCGATTCCATCCTGGCAGGGTTCGCACGGTCCGTCCCGCGGCTGCGGGAAGGGTTGCAGTGCACAGTCATCGTATCAGGAAAGCAAACCTAGTGGCATATCGGCCGAATGGGCGGCGTCAAGCGCAGACAGCAGCCAACCCTTGAATGGAATGCGCGCCCGGAGAGATTCGAACTCCCGACCACCTGGTTCGAAGTTTTATTGTCAGCGTGTAACTATTTGTAATCTATGATGATCTGCGAGGACGTTCGTTGCATGCTCCGCAGCACAATGCTCAACGAATCATAACCGAATTACGCAAGTATCCCGCAACAGACGTCCGGCCGAATATTGACGAAAGGCAGTCCAATCCTTCGGGAGCCGCGGTTTTCATTTTTGTCGATCGACCTGCTAGACGATCGCCACGCGCGACGATCGGGATGATTACCGAATGATCCTGCGAATAATGTAACCGCCGGAGCGCTCGTCCAGTTCCAGCTCCAATTGGCCCCGCGCCTGGGCTTCCTCCAGCAACTTGCTGAACGACTCAAACCCATAGTATCCCTCATTAAAGCTCGGCCGGCGCCTCTTCAATGCTTGTTTGACCATCGACCCCCAGAGCTTTTCCTGGTCACCCCTCTCGGAATTGAGTGCCACAGCCGTCTCAAGCGCCAGGTCGATCCCTTCCTGCTGAGTGTCCTTCGGCCTGACCTTGGCCGCTTTGCCTTTTGACGACCGTCTTCGACCCGGCTTCCGCGCCTTACTTTTCTGTTCCTGGTCGCGCACGATGTCGTCGTAATAAATGAACTCGTCGCAGTTACTTATCAGAAGTTCGGAAGTTGAGTTCTTAACACCGACACCAATAACGGTCTTCGCATTTTCACGCAGTTTGCTGACAAGCGGAGAAAAATCGGAATCGCCGCTGATGATGACAAACGTATTCACGTGAGATTTGGTATAACACAGGTCAAGTGCGTCGACGACCATGCGTATATCGGCCGAATTCTTGCCAGATTGTCGCAGGTGCGGAACGTCGATGAGCTCAAAAGCCGCCTCGTGCATCGTCGCTTTGAAATCTTTATAACGCCCCCAGTCACAATAGGCCTTTTTTACAACAATACTTCCCTTGACCAGTAGTAGTTCGAGAACTTTGTTGATGTCGAACTTCGCATCTTTAGCATCTTGAACTCCCAGGGCAATGTTCTCGAAGTCGCAGAACAGGGCGAGGTTTTTGTCAACTGGGTTGGACATAAGAATTTTGAGGCCCGATGGGGTCGTCCTTTTTGAATAAAGTCCCGGAAACCGAATGAGGTTGCTCACACTAACTATAGTCCATGAGGAGACAACGAAGTGCACTGCGATATTGAAGAATCTCGATCAGGACACTGTGGCACCTCGCAATGTGGCTGATCGTCACTTATCCATTCTTGTCTTTCGTGTTGTCACCAGTTGAACGCGACCGCGTTTGCCGATGCGCCGCTCGTTCAATCGGGCGACGATCTCCTCGACTGCGCTTGTCACGGCCCCAAGATTTCCTTGTCGGCAGCCGTGAATCGTATTGGTGCCCTGCACGATTATGTAGCGATGCCAATCGGAGCCTTCACCACCGCACGGCGCCTGTGTCCGCTGGATCGAAACGATCTCGAAGGATTGTGCCAGAGTTGTGGGTTCATCAGGCATACAGATTTCCTTAAGGCCAATCACGCCTGCCGGCTCAGAGCCGGTCAGCGCATATTGCTAATGATTTGTGGTCTCTAGGGAAAATGGCTTACCAGCGACTTCCGCCACGACCAAATCCACCTCGGCCTCCGCCGCCGGATTTCTTCCCTTGGGGCTTGGCCTCATTCACGGTCATCGGCCTGCCATCGCAGTCAGTTCCATTGAGTTCCTGAATCGCTTTCTGCGCCTCACTGTCACTCGACATTTCGATAAAACCAAAGCCCTTGCTTCGACCTGTATCCCGATCGGTGATCACATTAACTGAATCGACTGTGCCACACTGGCTAAATTTCTCTGTTAGCGACTGCTGATCGGCTGAGTACGGTAGATTTCCGACATAAAGTTTCCTGCCCATGA
>JBHIDG010000441.1:0-2651 GCA_046760025.1 Woeseia sp.
CCGCCCAGTGATTCGGGCAGCAACCGGGAACTCGTGCCGATGCCGCCTTTCCAGCCGAATGCCTGGGTGCCGGTGCCGGCGCCGACGCTGCCTTCGGCGACCGGCCCATTGGCGGCATTGTTCAGTGCCTCGTACACGTGTTGACGTCTGACCGGGTCGGCCCACATGTCGTTCACGTAAGCATCGTTGGTCTCGCCGACAACGGGGTTCAGCGTGTGTTCACCCATGCCCGGCTGTTCGTACATCCACTCTTTCAAGGCGTTCGCCGCGCTCCAGACGCACAGCGTGCAGGTGAGCAATATCGGTGTCTCGATTTCCCCGAACTCCCGCACCTGCGTCTCGCCGATGAGTTTTCCGTAGCCGTTACCGACATGGATCCACGCCGGCACCGGATGGCTGTACAGGTTGCCCGGAGCGGGAACGATCGCGGTGACGCCGGTACGGATGTCGTCGCCCTCGATGATCGTGCTGTGGCCGACCCTGACGCCGGCGACGTCCGTGATCGCGTTCAGGGGCCCGGTCGGAAAGATGCCGACGACCAGCCCGATATCTCGTGCCCTGGGTCTGTCGGCGGATTGCGCCGGGTCGGCAAGCAAAAGAGAGAAAACACAAACCGTTGTCAGGATGGTTCTCATTGCTTTCAGCCTGACTCAGTCTGTGAGACCCAGTCGCTTGTGCATGATCGGGCTGGTGGTCGTGTACTGCAGGTGGACTTTCTTGTCGGGCTCGATTCTCTGCTTGATCGCAAATGCAGCCAGCGCCGCTTCATGAAAACCGCACAGGATCAGTTTCTTTTTGCCGGGATAGAAGCTTATGTCGCCGATCGCATAGATTCCCGGCTCCGAGGTCTCGAAATTCTCGGTATCGACGTTGACGGTCTTGCGATTGATATTCAGCCCCCAGTCCGCGATCGGGCCGAGTTTCGGCGCCAGGCCGAAGAACACCAGGGCATGATCGGCCGATATGTCGATGGCATCTCCGTCCCTAGGCTGAATCGCTAGCGATGTGATGTATCCGTCTCTGCCGTCGATCGCGCTCGCCTTGGCGTTCTCGATGACGTCCATTCTTCCGTCGGCAACCAGCTTACGCATCTTTTCGACCGAAGCCGGCACCGCCCGGTACTCGTCGCGCCGGTGCACCAGCGTGATGTGGCCGGCAACGGTGATCAGCTCCAGCACCCAGTCGAGCGCGGAATCACCGCCGCCCAGAATGACGAGCTTTTGGCCCGCGAATTGTGCCGGATCCCGGACCCGATAGTGCAGCGTCTTGCCGGCATAGTCCTCGGCGTCCGGCACCCTGAGCGGTCGGGGCTGAAACGAGCCCACCCCGCCGGCGATCACGACGGCCGTGGCCCGAAACTGCGTCTTGGCGCTGGTCTCCACGTGAAACATATCGTCGTCGTTTTTCCTGACGACCGTGACCTCCTCGCCGAGGTGCATGCCGTAATCGAACGGTTCGATCTGCTCGAGCAGGGCATTGGTGAGCTCCTCACCGGAGCACACCGGGATGGCGGGGATGTCGTAGATCGGCTTGTCCGGGTAGAGCTCGGTGCACTGCCCGCCGGGCTGCCGGATGGAGTCGATGACCTCGGCCTTCAGGCCGAGGAGTCCCAGTTCGAAGACCTGGAACAGCCCGCAAGGGCCTGCGCCGACGATGACCACGTCCGTCTGGATCAAGAATAGGCTCCGTCTGATCGACGCTCTGCATTGTCCGGAGTCTCGGTTGAGGCTGCAAATATTTCTGCGGCAAGGTCGCTCTTCGGGTGCAGTATTCAGGCTGGCGAACAGGCCTTGCGAAACCAGCGTTCGGCGTCTCGCGGCGAGATGCCTGCCAGCAGCGACAGCGCGCGTTCGGCAGTTTTCCTGTTGAAGCTGTCGAACACGCATGCCGACCCCTCGATCTTGCGGGCGGCGGCGATTACGATACTGACGGCGAGGCGCGTCTGGATCAGATCGAACAGCACGGCCAGCTCCGCTTCACCCAGAGGCACGACGGCGTTATAGCCTTGGAGGAACGCCGCACAGTCTTTTAGGGGGTCATCCTTGCGCTGGACGACGTAGGCGAGCGCGATCGCGACTTCGCATATCTTCGGCTGGTAGCTCATGTCGCCGAAATCGATTAGCCCGTTGACGCATGCCTCGCCGGCGTCCGACACGTTGACCAGGGCATTGTCGTCGTGGCGTCATTGTGGATGACGCCGTGCGGGAGACCGGTGAGTTGTCCGGCAACGGCATTGTCGAACCTGCCGAGCACCGCGGCGAGCTGCCCGGCCGCATCGTCGCTCATATGCCCGAGGTGCCTGCGCGCTTCGCCGGCGCGCGTGAGCTGCCACTGGTGATCCTGGTGCATGGCGGGATGCGTAAACGACTCGAGCGCCCTGTCGATGCGCCCGAGGCTGCGCCCGAATGTCCGCAGCAGCGCGCGCGTATGCGGCGCGAAATCGGACAGCGGCGTCCCCGGGCAAAACGTGAGTGACCAGACGATTCTCTCGGCGGCTCCGATCGAGGCGCTCGCGAACCGCTCGCCCGCCCGCGTCGGAATCACGACCGGCAGCCTCGGATCGCCGGCAAGCCCGGCGAGATGCGCCAGGGCGCAACACTGGAGATCCACGCGCTGCGCGCTCGCGCCCTCGTGCATCAGTTTCAGAATGC
>JBHIDG010000442.1:0-2629 GCA_046760025.1 Woeseia sp.
GCCTAAGAACTTCGTGGCCGAGTAGACGACGATGTCTGCGCCCCACTCCATGGGTCTGCATAAATAAGGTGTGGCGAAGGTGTTGTCGATCATGAGGGGGCACTCGTGTTCGTGGGCGAGTGCGACGACGGCCTCGATGTCCAGGACGTTGCCGCCGGGGTTGCCGATGGTCTCGGCGAACAGCAGCTTGGTGTCGTCGGTAATGGCCGATCGCCAGTTATCGAGGTGGTCGGGGTCGACGAAGCTGAGGCCGACCGAAAGCTTGCCGAGGTAATGCTTGAGCTGCGTGATGGTGCCGCCGTAGAGGGCGGCGGAGGCGACCACGTGATCGTCGGGCCGGAGCAGGGTGAAGAGCGCGGCGGACTGAGCGGCCAGGCCCGAGGCGAAGGCCACGGCGCCTGCGCCGCCGTCGAGGTTGGCGATGCGTTCCTCGAACGCGGCCACGGTCGGGTTCATGATGCGGGAGTAGGTATTGCCGTACTCCTGCAGGTTGAAATAGGCCGCGGCGTGCTCCGTGCTCTCGAAAACAAAGCTCGTGGTCTGATGAATGGGCAGCGCACGCGACCCGGTGACCGGGTCAGGGCGGGCACCGGCATGAACGGAACGGGTGCCGAAGCCGAATTCATGGTCTGTCATGGATGCGTTCCCTTTTATTTCCGGGGACAGTTTACTTATCTCTCGTGATCAAGACTCTGCCGATGCGGCCGGGATCAAAGCCGGTTGAGTGAACTGTCCCCCGAATACCTGCTCCGATGGGAGTGCAGGACCATCTTCAATTAAGTGAACTGTCCCCGGAATTCTTATGCGGCGCGCAGGGGGCGATGGTGGAGTACGAGAAGCTGAGCCGGCCGGAGCGACACTTCAGCATAGGTCCTGCCTTTATCATCCGAGAACTCGACCTCGCATGCACCGTCGAACACGTCGACCACGGTACCGACCTGCCCGCGTACCAGACCATGCTGCGGCAGGTCCGCAAGCAGCGCGACAACGTCAAATTGGCTCGGCTTGATGTGCATCAGGTGGGCATCTACGTTACAAAACAACTGGTCAGTCGCGGCCTACTTTCGCCGGAACGCACGATCCAGGTACTCCTGACAGTGGCGGTACCGCGCGGTCCGGTTACCATCGAGTCTATCACATAGCGATCACCGAACTTATCCGACCCGATCGCTTCCGCGTCGCCGGTTGCTGCGGCATGCAATAACGCCGTTCGCAATAATTCTGCATTGTCAGTGGTAATTCCAAGCACTGATGCAAAAACGCGAGCTTTGTGTTTTCCGCGTGGATGACCAGGATTCAGACAATACTCGGTAAGCTTTACGTGATCGGCTATTGCTGTATCGCCGCCGGGTAGCTTCATCGTTGACCCAGCGTATCGACGACATCGTCAGAGCCGCACGCGCGAAACCTGGCGGTTTATGGAGTTATCGGGACAGTGTTTCAGCGACTCCAATGATTACAGGCCGGCGACTGCAGAGGATGTGCCGAAGAACCAGGACAGTTAAGTAAATTGTCCCCGGAATTCGAGAACGGGAAGCGGCCAGGAAACAACGTGAGCACGAGCGCGTGGATCGAAAAGCCTGGAAAGAAATGGAACGCGAGGATCGCAAGCATCGGGAAGAGATGGAGCGTTAGGAACGCAGACATCTGGGAGAAATGCGGCGCGAGTCCGCAATGCATGCAGAAGAAATGCGTAAGTGGCTGGGGGCTTTTTGTCTTGTGTTGCGCCGTATCCGGGGTCAGCCGCGAATGATGTGGGCGGTCGTCTGTGCGCCGGGCTGGCGGTTGTCCATCAGTTTGAAGGTATTCCAGCCGATTGTGATCACGTCATTGGGATTTAGCTGGCAGCGGTCCACCGGCTCGTCGTTGACCAGGGTGCCGTTCGTGCTGCCGAGGTCTTCCAGATAGATGTCTTCGTGGCCTTCCAGCAACTCGCTCGGCGCGACGTGGATCCGGGCATGTCTCGCGCTGACGCCGTCATTGTCTATGTGTATATCGCTGTCCTGATCTCTGCCGATCGTGATCCGGCTTTTATCGAGCGGAAACAGTTTCACAACGACATCATCGAGTAATAGTGCAAGCGGGGACATCGCCGTGCCTCCTCAGGAATCTCGCGCTATTCTGATGGCGCGAGAGGTAGTTGTCATGAAGCCGTGTCACACTTCTACCGCCATTTCCGGCGACTTCAATTCGACTGCCTGCAGGGCGGAAATCACCGCATCCATATCCTGATATCGATCCTCTGGCGCTTTGCCCAGCATGGTCAGCAGAACCGAATCCAGGGCTTTCGGTATGTTCTCGTTCAGCCAACCCGGCGCTTGCGGCGTTTTCGTCACGTGCTGGGCGAGGATGCTGCTCATCTCGCCTTCGAACGGAACCTTCCCCGTCAGCATCTGATAGAGCGTCACGCCGAGCGAGTAGATATCCGTTCGCTGGTCGATCTGCTTCCCCGTGATCTGTTCGGGGCTCATGAAAGACGGTGACCCGATCATCTCGCCCTCACGTGTATGAACGACGGACTCGGTGAGTTTCGCGTTGCCGAAATCGGTGATCTTCGGTACGCCTTCGGCCGTGAACAGGATGTTCATCGGCTTCACGTCCCGATGCAGAATGCCGTTCTGATGAGCGA
>JBHIDG010000443.1:0-2598 GCA_046760025.1 Woeseia sp.
TCGTCTACGAAGTCGACCGGGCGCGTGACGGAGGCAGCTTCTCGGTGAGGCGGGTCGTCGCCATTCAGCACGGGCGGCCCATATTCAATCTCGCCGCGTCCTTCCAGAAGCCCGAAAAAGGGGTCGAACATCAGGCCGATATGCCGGACGTGCCCGGCCCCGAGGGGCTACAGGATGTGACCGACATCGCGCCGGACACGCTGGCCAGGGTCCCGGAGAAAATGCGCCGGTTCCTGACCGAAAAACGGCCATTCGACGTCCGGCCGGTCAGGCGGATCAATTTCGAAAAGGCCGAGCGCCTCCCTCCCGAAAAACAGGTCTGGATCAGGGCCGTCGATGCGCTGCCCGATGAATACAGCCTGCACCAGAACCTGCTCGCCTATGTGTCGGACTACGAGTTACTCGGCACCGCCACGTTGCCGCATGGGCTGCCCTTCGGCCGCGGTATGGTGCAAATGGCGAGTCTCGACCACGCGCTCTGGTTCCACCGCGATGTTCGCATCGACGAATGGCTGCTCTATGCATTCGACAGCCCGAACGCATCGGGGGCGAAGGGATTTGCGCGCGGCCAGTTCTTTACGCGTAACGGCACACTGGTTGCATCCGCGGCGCAGGAAGGGCTGGTGCGCGTGCTCGACAAGCCGCGAACGAAGAAACCGTTCGATCCCCGCTTGCAGTCCTAATAATTGGGGACGGGCCCCGAGGGGTCCTTCCCCATTTTCTCGAGAAATCGCCGGCTGTTTCGCACATAGATATCGGCGGACGATCTCAGGAATTCGAGTTCGTCGTCGTTGAGATCACGAACGACCTTCGCCGGCGACCCGACGATCAGGACTCCGTCGGGAAACCGCCTGTTCTCTGTGACGAGTGCGTGCGCGCCGACGATGCAGTTGTCGCCAATCCTGGCATTGTTGAGAATCGTGCTGCCGATGCCGATCAACGAATTATTGCCGATCGTGCAGCCATGCAACATGACCTGATGGCCGATCGTCGAACACGCACCAACGATCAGCGGGAATCCGGGATCAGTGTGCAGCACTGCGCCGTCCTGTACGTTGGTGCTCTCACCGATCTCGATGAGATCGTTGTCGCCACGAAGCACCGCGTTGAACCAGACGCTGGCATCCTGCTTAAGTCTGACATTGCCGATGACCGCAGCTGTAGGTGCAACAAAGTGCCGGTCGCCTTCGAATCGAGGGTGGCGGTCGCCGAGCTTGAAAATCATCCGGCCCTGGCCTGGTTGGCGACGGCTGCGGCGGCAGCGGCGACTACTTCCGGGTCTCCGATAAATTCGCGCGTCAGTGGTTTAAGCTCTTGGTCGAGCTCGTAGACGAGTGGGATACCAGTTGGAATATTGAATTGCGTAATGTCTTCTTCGGACACCTCATCCAGCAACTTGACCAGCGCACGTAGACTGTTTCCGTGTGCCGAAATCAGCACATTCCTGCCGGCCGTTACTGCCGGGGCAATCAACTCGTTCCAGCAGGGCTGTACCCGATCCAGCGTCGTGGCAAGCGATTCAGTCCCGGGCAAGTCGGAGACCCCGGCATAGCGCTTGTCATGCCTCGGGTGACGTTCATCGTCCGGGTCCAGCGCCGGTGGCGGCTCGGCATAACTGCGGCGCCAGATATGGACCTGTTGCTCGCCGTACTTCGCCGCCGTTTCGGCTTTGTTGAGACCCTGCAATGCACCGTAGTGACGCTCGTTCAGGCGCCAGTCGCGGACCACCGGAATCCACATGCGATCCAGTTCTTCGAGCATTATCCACAGCGTCCGGATGGCACGCTTCAGGACAGACGTGAACGCAATATCGAACTCGTAGTCGAGATCATTCAACGATCGGGCCGCGTCGACAGCTTCCTGTACGCCTTTGTCGCTCAGGTCGACATCCGTCCAACCGGTGAATAGGTTCTTGAGATTCCAGTCACTCTGACCGTGTCGGCAGAGTACGAGCTTGCCGGTCTTAATCTGCACTGAGTCGTCGCAACTCCTGTTGGGCCACGGAAAGTGTCGCGAAGTCAATTTCATGTCGTTGCTTCATCTCATCGAGTGTGCTCACAAAATGCTGTACCGCCGCGGCATTCTTGTTTATCCAGTCATCGACTGCTTTCTTCGGAATCGCGGTGCCGCGACGCCGAAGCAAAATGGCAGCCAACTCACGTCGTTCCCGGTAGATCTCATCACGTAGATTGCTCCGTGCCATTGCCTGCCAGCGCCCTTCGACTTTGAGCGCCTCGATATTCCTGTAAATCCAGGGGATATCGAGCTTATCGGAAAGATCCGCATAGAGTTTCGCAGTCTCGACGACGTCCTTCCTGTACATATTGGCCAGATCCGTAATATCCAGAGAAGCCCGGGTCAGATAAATCGCTGCCATCTGATTTGCTAGCTTCGGCGGAACGCCGAGCTTGACGTATTCATCCGCCGCGAGTTTGCGCGTCTCTTTGGTCGATCCCCTGAAAATACTGAGGACACGCGCATAGATGGCCGCCATTCCGGGCTTGTACAGCTGTACCGCCGACTCAATTTCCAGATCGTCGCCATATTTTTCGATCAGCCAGTAACAGGCATGCCTGAGAATGCGACTGACTTCAAACA
>JBHIDG010000444.1:0-2566 GCA_046760025.1 Woeseia sp.
AACAGGGCAGACAGCTCCACGACGAGATTGCACCACTCGCACTGAAATTCGAAGAGGACCTTCTACACGGACTGAGCGAAGAGGAGATTCGGACGCTGAACGTCATCATGGAGCGCCTGCTGGCGCGCGCTCGCCTCATCGGGGCACCGCAGCGATAACAGTCCGACGGGCTGCTAGCCTTCGATTTGCGTTCGCACCCGGATCAGCTCGGGGAAAAACTCCGCCTCAAGCGCCTTCTTGAGAAACGGTACGCCCGACGAGCCGCCGGTGCCCGACTTGTGGCCGATGATGCGTTCGACAGTTTTCAGATGATGGAACCGCCAGAACTGGAAATTGTTCGCGACGTCCATCAAGGCCTCGCACATCTCGTAATCGTCCCAATGCTTCCTCGGCTCGTCGTATATGCTCTTCAGGACCGCGACGACATCGTCGTCTTGGTCCCGTTGCTGACCGAAATCCCTGTCGACGGCGTGTTCCGGAATCGGCATACCCGCCCGGGAAAGGTAGATCAGAAACTCCTCGTACAGGCTCGGCGCCTCCAGCGCTTTCGTCAGGCGCGAGTACCAGTCCGGCTGATGCTCAAAGACCGTGAGTACCGCGATGCTTTTGTTGCCGAGCAGGAATTCGAGAAGGCGGTATTGGGGTGACTGAAATCCCGATGCCTTGCCGAATACGTGGCGAAACTGTACGTATTCGCTGGGCGTCAGCGTATCGAGGACCACCCATTGGTTGAAAAGTTGCGTCTGGATGTGTTTGATCCTCGCCAAGTTCTTCACGGCCGGCGGCAGGTCGTCGTGGCGCAGCAGGTCGATGGCCCCTTCGATCTCGTGGATCATCAGTTTTAGCCAGAGTTCAGTGACCTGGTGTTGGATAATGAACAGCATTTCATCATGATGTGGCGGATCACTGAGTGGATGCTGTGCATCGAGCACTTTACGCAATTGCAGATAGGCGCTGTAATCGTTGTCTCGTTCCAGCTCCGTATGAATGGTCGATTCGAGCTTGCGACTGTTCATGTTGTGGAATTCGCTTAACGTGAACGGAAATTGAGCCCGCAGGCTAACATAATAGTCTCGCGTTTGGCCGGGGTTCACTGCCACCCGCATCATGTATAATTCCGCCGCATCAGTCGGATCGGTGCCGAGACCGGTCGGAGTGCCTGTAGTGACAAAACAAAAACAGCGTCGCGTCAGCGACAGCAAGGACCGCCTGATCGACGAAATCGTCGCATCGAAACCCAAATCGAAACTTCTCAAGAGCAGGAAGCACATAGATAGTTTCCTGCGGCAATATTTCGCGGACATGCCGGTAGAAGACATGGAAGACAAGTCGCTGGAAGCGATGGCGCGCGCCGCAGTATCTCACCTCGAATTTGGCGGCACTCGAAAAAGGAAACAGCCGTTAATACGCGTGTTCAATCCAACGAAACAGAAAGACGGCTACGAGTCTCTTTTTACGTTCGTCGAGGTGGTCAACGATGACATGCCTTTTCTGGTCGATTCGGTCTCCGCGGCAATCAATCGGCAAGGTCTCGCGATTCACATAACCGTACACCCCGTGCTACGCGTGATTCGGGATGCACGGGGCCGAATTCAAGACATCGTAGACACCACGACGAGTGGCCGTAACGAGTCTTTCATACGTTTCGCTATCGACAAAGAGACGGACCTGCAACTCTTCAGGGTGCTCGAGCACGAAATTCACAAGGTGCTCGGCGACATTCGGGCGGCCGTCAGCGATTGGGCCAGGATGCGCGGCAAAATGGTCGAAGCGATATCGTCCCTGGCGAACGGGCCCAGCGGTGCCGACCCCGCACTCAGAGCCGAGACCGAAGAATTACTCAAATGGCTGGTTGACGACCATTTCACTTTTCTCGGCTATCGCGAATACGCGCTGCGTCGTCGGAATAAGAAAGTTTATCTGCGACAGGTCGCGGGCAGCGGACTGGGAATACTCAGGTCTGACGAACGGGGTAGCCATGCCATTGAATTGACCAAGCAAATGGGACGAATCGCGCGTGCCAAGGACTGGCTCATTCTCACCAAAGCGAACTCCAAAGCGACCGTGCATAGGCATAGCTATCTCGACTACATTGGCATCAAGGTCTACGACGAGAGTGGTAATCTCGTCGGCGAAAAACGCTTTCTCGGTCTCTTCACTTCGATCGCCTACAGTGAGAGCCCGAGAAACATCCCGTTACTGCGGCTCAAGGTTCGACGCGTTGTCCAACGCTCGCATCTGAAGCCCTCCGGGCATCGTGGCAAGGCCCTGATGCACATCCTCGATACGTTTCCGCGCGACGAACTTTTTCAGAGTTCGATTCAGGACCTGGTGCGTACGACCAATGGCATTCTGAACCTGCAAGACAGGCAGCGCGTTCGCTTTTTCCTCCGGCGTGACACGTTCAGGCGTTTTTATTCCTGCATCGTCTACATACCGCGAGAAAAATATTCAACGGCAATTCGGCGACGCGTTGAACAGATTTTGCTGGATGACTTCGGCGGCATTTCCGTGGACTCGAGTGTGCAGATTACAGACGCGCCGCTCGCACGCGTGCACCTGATAG
>JBHIDG010000445.1:0-2540 GCA_046760025.1 Woeseia sp.
TGGAGAACGATCCCAGGTTTCTGGATCGCATTGAGGCCGCACGAAAGAGTTTGCGGTCTGGTGAGGGCGTTCGTCTTGAAGACATTAGTGAAAAGGGATAACTGACAGTTCCGCCCAGCAAGATTACATCCGGTATCAAACCGTACAATTGAGATTGCGGCTCCCTTTACTTCTCACCATTTGGAAACTCGCCTGCAGCAGCATCGTCTCCGCCTGCCGCGCTGTCAGGCGTTTCGGTTTAGGCAACTCTGACCTCTAGAGTGGTAGTCAAAATTTCCTTACTCAAAGACTCCTTCCGTTCTTCCTCCGATAAGGTTTCCAAATAGAGCTCGATGGCCTCTCTGATGTTGGCAATAACCTCATCCAGAGTGTCACCCTGCGTCTGACAACCTTCCAGTTCTGGGCAGTAAGCATAATAGCCGTGCTCATCCTTCTCGATGACAACACTTACCTTCTGAGACATTCAAACTTCTCCTGCTCGTTTCTTCAAGCAACTATAAAATTATAACAGCTCCCCTATTCCTTGGAAATTCGCAACTCCCTGGTTACCGGTATCAGTGAGCCCTTGCGGATCGCTGCGATAGCGCGTTACAAGACCCGGTACCTGAGGCACGTGGGCGCAGCCCATGGACCTGGAGGCACAGCTTCTTGCGGCGGGTGGGAGCGCTCTCTTGTGGGTAGACCTCAACAGCGCGCTCCCGGCCGGCGGGTAGGAGCGACATGCGCATCTGCCTGTCGGGCGGGGGAACCAGCGGACCTGGCGGTGCGCTACTACTCTCGCGTGGAACTTAGAACGTCCGGAGCAATGTATCGCTAAACCAATAGAACCATTTCACCGTATTGCGCCAGAACCTCATCTCCTGTCAGTAACCGCATGGGCTCCACCAGACTCTGGGCTACTAGAATGCGGTCAAACGGATCACGGTGATGCAGTGGGAGTTATGAAATATGAGCGGCATGTTTTCCCGTGATCGGCAACTCCACAAAACCGCTTGGCTCGATTGCCGCTTCGATGGTAAAAGGATCCGCTTCGATCTGCCCAAGTGTCGCCTTTATGGCGATTTCCCAAATGGATGCCGCACTCACGAAGATTGTATTATTTTTATCCCTGATAATTCCTTCAGCGTCCTTGGGCAATTTTCTACTGTCTATCAGCCACCACAGTAAAATGTACGTATCCAGCAAAACCCTCATTCCCGACGCTTCCCCTCAAAGACTACGATGATTTCCTCCGGCAGCGGCTTATAAAAGTCGTCATGAATCTTGATCTTGCCTTTGAGCAAGCCTTTTCGGCGCGGGGCTGCTCGATGTTCGACCCCCACTAGCCGGGCTACGGGTTTGCCGGCTTTGGCGATAATGATTTCTTCCCCTGCCGCGGCATTTTCCACCAGGCGGGACAGTTGTGTTTTCGCTTTGCGAATATCGACCTTTCGCACTTGGAGCACCTACCAACAAAACGGATTTCGTTAAGCTTTTGTTCCCACTTCGATCTTTATCCTCCCTCGTGTGAGTTCATGCAATAGTAGCGTTAGCTATTTGTGCCAGACTACGCGGTTCACGTAATCTGTGTAGCTCAAAATTATTCGCACCACCTTCTTCGACACACTTTCGGTATCGTAGTCTTTAACCAGCTTGAATTGACGCTTTGAATTCGAGTGCTGCGAGGTCACGATCTCGATCGACTGCAAGACTCGTTCCGCCCTTAGGCCGGACATAATCAACGTCCCCTCATCCATCCCCTCCGGACGCTCATGTGCGTCCCGGATCGTGATGGCCGGGAAGTTCAGAATCGACGACTCCTCCGTGATGGTACCGCTGTCGGATATCACGCAGAATGCGTGCATCTGTAACTTGATGTAGTCTAGAAATCCGAGCGGTTTTAGAAATTTCAGTTTATTTGAAAGATTACCTGGGCTGATCTGCTCCAACCTGTTCCGCGTGCGTGGATGGGTCGAGATGATGATGGGTTGGCTATACTTATCTGCGATCGCGTTTAACGAAGCCAAGAGATCCGCGAAGTTGTTGTCGCTGTCTACGTTTTCCTCCCGATGCATGCTAACAAGGAAAAATTCCTTCGACTTCAGTCCGATACGATCGAGCACGTCCGATTTCTCGATCGCTGGCATGTAATAGGCGAGTATTTCTTTCATGGGCGAACCGGTTTTTATGATCGTATCCGCTCGAACCCCTTCAGCCAACAAATAGCGCCGCGCATGCTCCGTATAGGGCATATTGACGTCGCTCAAATGGTCAACGAGTTTTCGGTTGATTTCCTCGGGTACGCGCTGATCGAAGCAGCGATTGCCCGCCTCCATGTGGAATATAGGGACCTTTCTGCGTTTGGCCGCAATCACCGCAAGGCAGCTGTTCGTGTCACCCAATACCAGCAGTGCCTCCGGACGCTCGTTGGCAATAATCTCATCCGACTTCGAGATTACGGTACCAATGGTCTGCGCGGGCGATTTGCCGGCTGCCTCCAGAAAATAGTCCGGCCGCCTGATCCCCAGCTCTCTAAAGAAGATTTCGTTCAGCTCGTCGTC
>JBHIDG010000446.1:0-2539 GCA_046760025.1 Woeseia sp.
TATTCGCAACTCTGCCTGGTGCAAATCGCTGCGGACGACGGTATCTACTGTGCAGACCCGCTGGATACCGGCGATATGGATACATTTTGGCAAAGACTGGCGGGCTGCCGCACGGTGGTTCATTCCGCCCGTCAGGACATCGAGGTGCTCTATCACACCTCGAATCGTATGCCCAGCACGATTTTCGATACGCAAATCGGCGCTGCTCTGCTCGGACTTCCGCCACAAATCGGGTATGCCGTTCTCGTCGAAGAGCTGTTTGATGTTCGGCTCGCGAAATCGCATACCCGAATTGACTGGACACAACGGCCACTGCCGGCCGCGGCACTGAAATACGCCGCCGAAGATGTCGAGTTCCTGTTGCCGGCATACGAAGTGCTGACGGAACGGCTGGCCACAGCCGGCAGGCTCGCCTGGGCGGAGGAAGACTCCGCAACTCTGCTGAATCCCGCGCTCTATAAGGGTGACTCCTGTCACGCGGTCTATCGACTCAAGGGAGCCCGGAATCTGCGGGGCCGCGCCCGCGCTGCCGCCGCCCGGCTGGCAAGCTGGCGTGAGCGCGAGGCCGAGCGTTGCGACCGACCGCGCCAGTGGATCATGAAAGATGCTGTGCTGCTCGAAATCGCGTCAGCGGGCCCTGAGGATCGGGACGCGCTCTCCGCGATTCCCGGGCTTGCGCCCCGCACACTGCGTCGCGCTGCCGATACCCTGCTCAAGTCTCTCGCTGCCGCCCGTGATGACCCTGTCGACTACGAGCCGCCACGAAAACCGGACGAAAAACAGAAATCCATCCTGAAAAACATGCAGGCGACTGTATCTGCCTGTGCGGACGAACTCGGAATCGCAGCGGAAATTATTGCACCGAGAAAGGAACTTGCTGCTTCATTGAATAGCGATCGCCAGACACGCGTATTCACCGGCTGGCGAAGAAAACTTATCGGCGAGCAACTGCTGGAGATGCTAGCCTGAGCAATGCACCGCTACGGAGTGCCGTCCACGCGCTCTCGTTTAGTCTTTGATCGCCTGACAAATTTCCTCGTTCGGACATAGACACTGTTATTCCTCTCACTCGGAAAATTCCTCAACTAAATTAAGACCTTTACCGATTTCGCGCGTCAATCAGTGGGTCATTCAGGCTATCGCGGCATTGAGGCGGCCGTATACCTCGTCGATGCTCCCCGTCGCATCGACGATCTTCAATTTGTCATTCGCACGATAGAATTCGATAAGGGGCTCGGTCTGGGAACGATAGACCTCGAGGCGATTGCCGATCGTCTCTTCGTTGTCGTCTTCACGCTGAATCAATTCGCCGCCGCCATCGGTGCAGGCATCCAGTTCCTGCTGCGATGAAAAATAGACGTTCAACAGCTTTCCCGTTAGCGAACAGGTCCGCCTGCCCGTCAGGCGCTTCATCAGGATGTCGGTGTCCACGTCCATCAGAATCGCGGCATCGAGCGGCAGCTCCAGACGATTCAGCAGCGCTTCAAGGTCGAACGCCTGTTTCTCCGTTCTCGGAAAACCGTCCAGTACGAATCCGTTTTTTGTATCTTCCTCGGCCAGTCGGTCGCTGATGATGCCCAGCATAATTTCGTCCGGCACGAGTTCGCCGGCATCCATGATCTCTTTCGCCCGGAGCCCGAAGTCCGTACCCGCCGCGACGGCCGCGCGCAAAATGTCGCCGGTCGAAATCTGCGGAATATTCCTGTCGACCATCAGTCTTTTCGCCTGCGTGCCTTTTCCGGAACCCGGTGCACCCAACAATACGATCCGCATCTGAAGTTCTCGCGTTCTCCTGCCGGCGGCATACGCTACCGGCAATGGTATTTCCGGTCAAACGGCTTTGGGCTATGCTTCGCCTCGGTCCAGGTCTGTGAATAAGGAAAAGACCAAATGCCGAAGATGAATGCATTTTATGCTCAGTCCGGCGGTGTCACCGCAGTCATTAACGCCACGGCATGCGCCGTGATCGAGACGACCCGAAAGCACAAGAACCGGATAGCCAACGTCTATGCCGGTCATAACGGGATCATCGGCGCATTGACGGAAAACATGATCGATACGAACAGGGAAGGTGCCGCAGCGATTGCGGCGCTACGCCATACACCGGGTGGAGCCTTCGGTTCGGCAAGATACAAACTGAAAGGAATCGAGGAGAATCGCACGCAATACGAGCGGCTGATAGAGGTGTTCAAGGCGCACGACATCGGTTATTTCTTTTACAACGGCGGCGGCGACTCGATGGACACGGCACTCAAAGTGTCACAGATCAGTAGGCGGCTGGGATTTCCGGTTACCTGTCTGGGCATTCCGAAGACCGTCGACAACGATCTGCCGGTCACCGACAACTGTCCGGGTTTCGGCTCCGTCGCGAAGTATGTTGCCGTATCGACCCGTGAAGCGGCACTCGATGTTGTATCAATGGCCGAAACCTCGACAAAGGTCTTCGTCCTCGAGGTAATGGGCCGCCACGCCGGCTGGATCGCGGCGGCCGGCGGCCTCGCAGGCAGCAAGGCCGAAGATGCCCCGCACATCATCCTGT
>JBHIDG010000447.1:0-2527 GCA_046760025.1 Woeseia sp.
CGAAGGTTGATCGATATGAGATCTTCGCTGCGCTCGCTTTGCAAGCCCCCGCAATGGACCCAGAGCCGCTCGATGACGGGCAGCATGTGCCGCGAGATGGCGAAGAACTCCAATATGGCGTGCGTCGGCGAGGCAAAGAACAACACCATCGCCGCGAAGGCCAGGATCTGCCAGGTCTTGAAACCCCCATCGAACAGGACATTGAACGTGATCAGCGCGGCAATTATAACGACCGTCGCCGCCGGGCCGTGAATGAACGTCACCCGGATGAACGAATAGAAGGGCAGGTTCAGTGCCCGGACCAACGCCCGTGAAACCTCGGGCACCGCGACAATTTCACCCCTGTCCAAGTGCGCGAGAACATGGCCGATAGGTCGGTAATGCCGGTTGATGACATAGATGTCGAGCAGCACGTAGATGGGAACCGCCACGGGGGTCGCGGCCAGCAGCAGGAGCCACTGATAACCGGTGAACTCAAGCCCGAGAAAAACCAGAAAAAAGGTGACGACGACGGCGGCTACCGAGCCCTGGACGTAAAGCCAGATGAGGCGCCAGAGGAGCTTGCGAGCCGTTTCGCCGGCGGGCGGGGCCTCCTTTCCCGGCAGATCACTCGATGCATCGGTTGTGATGTCGACCATTGTTCGACCTCCACCTCGTCGCAAGCCGCGACGCGCAAAGCGTTTTCAGCGAAACGTTCCGTGGGACGGACAGCGCTTCGGCCCCGATCGTCACGAGTGACCGGCGCGTCGGCCGTCTGAGTCCGATCAACATACTAGGCCGTGAACCCAATTAAATGTAGCGGTTGATGCGGGTTCGTGATTCGAGCTCCGAAACCGGGGAGCCTGAAGATGCGCTGCGATCCAGCGGATTTTGCGTGGTCGATGATCGACCTGGCCTGCTCCCAGTCTTTGTACCAGCTGCCACGTTAGGGACGTGCCCTCTCGAACGCCACTTTCAAGACCCGCTGGTGTGTCG
This sequence comes from Woeseia sp., assembly GCA_046760025.1. Taxonomy (GTDB): domain Bacteria; phylum Pseudomonadota; class Gammaproteobacteria; order Steroidobacterales; family Woeseiaceae; genus JACZWL01. The sequence continues at coordinate 976 of JBHIDG010000447.1, forward strand.
AATTGGCGATTAGGGCGTGGGGATTGAAGGACGATTATCGGGGGATTAACCGGCACCAATCGGGGCGTTTGCCGACACGCAGGCTGCCGGGCTCAGCATTTTACCGAATTTTCTCCATTACGACACGACCGTCTAAGAATGCTTAGAATAGTAAAAAAATTATAATTGCTCAGCAAGTTTTACAGCGTGATCAACTCTTATTTTACTGTTTGTTTCTATTTCTTTGATACGGCAAATTAGCAGTTCTTTCTCGACTAGACCATGCTTTACCGCAATCTTTCCCCATTCTATATCCTTGGGCCTGCCTGCGAATAGTTTTGACGCCGCAAGGTCATGGATCTCTGGAGCAATTCCCTTTGCGCCTTTCGTGTTTTGGGTTTTCAGCTCGCAGGCTCTATCACGCCATCCGGAAGGCAAGATTGCCGTCGTATCGTCGACACCATCTGCGTGGAATCCGTATGTTTGGTCGAACTGCGAGCCAGACCCAATGGCCCCGTCGATCATTTCAGATTTGTGAGGGTTCTTCTCAGGATAAATGTCGACATCATTTGACCGGAGCATTTCGGCCGGTGCATCTGAATATTGAACGAGGACTGCTTGACTCCCGACAAGGACGAACTCGGTTTCTCGGGTTACCTCCTTTGCCGCCCTTAGGATGTGTTCTATGTCACTACGCAACATGCCAAGAATACTTAACCAATCGGTTACGCTCCTCTTCAGGAACGGCACCTGCAAATGGATTGTTGCGGCGTAATTCGGCCATCTCTGGACCACCGCCTGTCAGTAGCTCTACTAGGAGATTTTGCGGCAAGCTGAGGATTTTCTCCCACGCCTCAATGAGAGATGGAGCGGACGTATTATGTTGTCTCCAATTCCCGATATTGTGCTCTGCAAGGCGGATAACCCTGTCGGGCTCCTCCGCAAGTCTCATAGCGACAGCTGAGCAATACAAATCGGCAAAACGCTGTGTCTTATCAAGACGTGCTTCTTTCGTCTTGGCCAAATCATGGTTGCTCTGCAAACGCAGCCAGAAGCCGTCCGAGAGCCCGAAATGATTGCACAGGCGCAAATCTGTGTCCGGTGTGATGGACCGATTTCCATGGACGATTTCGTTAATCCTCCGAGGGGGCACACCGATATCACGAGCTAGCTTGTTTTGGCTCAGCCCGCGAGGCTTCATGAATTCCTCGAGTAAGATCGTACCCGGATGAGCGGTAGTTGGACGGATGTTTGGCATGCTCAAACTCTAATTTTGAATGCTATAACGCAATACGTTATATAACGCGGTGCGTTATAGTGTCAAGTGATTTTTCTAAAAAAAGAATTTGTGCTGCGTCCTAGGCCGTGAACCCAATTAAATGTAGCGGTTGATGCGGGTTCGTGATTCGAGCTACCAAACCGGGGAGCCTGAAGATGCGCTGCGATCCGGCGGATTTTGCGTGGTCGATGATCGACCTGGCCTTGCCCCAGTCTTTGTACCAGCTGCCACGTTAGGGACGTGCCCTCTCGAACGCCATATTCAAAACCCGCCGGTGTGTCGAATTGGCGGTTA
>JBHIDG010000448.1:0-2526 GCA_046760025.1 Woeseia sp.
GCCCCGCGACAGATCGCTGACCGGGCGCGCGAAGCCCTGAAGCAGCGGGCCGAGCGCCCTGGCGCCCGCGAGGTGCTGGGTGAGTTTGTAAGCGATGTTACCGGCGTTCAGGTCCGGGAAAACAAGCACATTGGCGCGACCCGCGACCAGCCCCGGATCCTGGAGTTTGAGTTTCGCAACACGTTCCACGAGAGCGGTATCGGCTTGCAGCTCGCCCTCGATAGAGATATGCGGTGCACGTTTCGCAGCGAGCTCGGCCGCTTCGCGCATTTTCCTTGCCATGGAATGGTCGCCGCTGCCTTTGGTCGAAAAGGACAGCAGGGCGACCCGGGGCTCCTCGTCGAGCAGCGCCTTCGCAGTTTCGGCGGCGGCGACAGCGATGTCGGCCAGCGCCTCGCGATCGGGATCTACGTTTACCGCACAATCTGCATAGATCAGCGCCTGCTCCCGTTGCCCGAGCAAAATCAGGAATGAACTCGACGGCAGGCGTACGCCTTCGGCCAGTCCGATCGTCATCAGGCTCGCCTCGATGACCCTGGCGGTCGTGTTCCTTACGCCGGCCAGCATTGCATCCGCCTGCCCGGCTCTGATCATGGATCCTCCGAAGAACAGCGGTTTGGAGACGATTCGCCGGGCAACCTTGAATGCGGTTTTCGGGCGGAGTTCGAGATACTGCCGGGCAAATGAATCGATGTAATCGCTCCCGGCAGGATCCAGCACCGTCAGGTCGGTAAGCGACACGCCTGCGTCTGCGGCCGCAGCTTCGACGTTCTCCGGCAACCCGAGCAGCACGATTCCCGCAAGATCGCGGTCCCGCAGGCTGCGGGCCGCAAGCAAAACGCGCTTCTCTGCGCCCTCTGGCAGCACGAGAATCGATTTTTTTCCCTCGAGTTTGCGGGCCAGGCGTTCCAGCACCGTCATGTCACCCGGGCTCCGATTCCGCTCCGGCCGTGGTCCTCAGCAGACCGCGAAACGCACGTTTCGCGTCGCGCTTTTCCTGCACGACTCCATAGACCTCTTCCACAATCGGCATCTCCACGTCGTATTCCTCGGCGAGCGCCATGACTGTCGGTGCGCTCTTGACACCTTCGGCAACCATGTACATCTCGTCGATAATCTCCCTGATCGACCTGCCCCTGCCGAGTTCGAAACCGACGGTGCGGTTACGGCTTTGCGCGCTCGTACAGGTCGCGACGAGGTCGCCCATGCCGGTAAGGCCGGCGAAAGTCTGCGGCTCCCCGCCCATGGCTACGCCGAGTCGGGTAATCTCGGCGAGGCCGCGCGTGATGACGGCAGAGCGCGTGTTCTCGCCGGCGCCCTGTCCGTCTCCCATGCCGGCGGCGATCGCAATGATGTTCTTCAATACGCCACCGAGTTCGCAGCCGATGACATCGTGATTGGTATAAACACGAAACAGCCCGCTGTTGAAAACGATCTGCAGCTCCTTGACGATGACCTCGTCGGCCATCGCGATGACGCTCGCCGCTGCATAACCGGCCATGATCTCCCGTGCCAGGTTGGGTCCGGTCAACACGCCGGCAGGGTGTCCGGGCAGTATGTCCTCGATGATCTCGGTCATGCGCATTTTCGTGCCGGGTTCGAGTCCCTTGGACAGGCTGACGACGGGCACCCAGGGTCGAATGTACTCATTGACCCGCTCCAGCACACCGCGAAAACCCGGCGATGGAATGCCCATGACGATGACGTCCCTGCCCTCGACTGCCTCCTGGATGTCCGTCGTTGCGACGAGGCGCTTGGGAAGATTCGCATCCGGGAGGAATTTCCTGTTCGTGTGCTGGCCGTTGATCTCCTCGACCGTCACCGGGTCTCGCGCCCACAATGTAACGGAGGTATTCCGCGCGATGAGAGCGCCGACGGTTGTGCCCCAGGACCCGCCGCCCATCAACCCGACCCTGAGACTCATTGATTACCCCCGGCAATGAACGCGATTTGATGCCGGGATGACTCCGCCGGGCACTCGATCATCGGAATGTGCCCCGCGCCTTCAAGTACCACGACTTTATTGTCGGGAATCGCGTCTGCCATTACATCGGCGCAGCTGACATCGATGAGCCTGTCATGGCGGCCCCAAAGGATCAACGTGGGCATTGCGACATCACCCAGTCTATCCGTCAGCGGATGCTCCAGTGCGCCCTTGACGATCGTCCAGAAGATTCCGTCTAGAAAATCGAAATGCCGGCGATGAATTTCGAACATGGCTTTCTTCAGGAACTTCGGCGTCGGGATTTGCTTGTGCATGATGAACTTCAACAATCGGTCGAAGTCGTCAATTGATGTCGCCACCAGTGGATTTGCCCCTACGTCGATGGCAAGTTCGAGCTCGCTCTTGCTCGTGCCCGTGACGCCTGCGTTGTCTATCAGCGTCAGGGACTTGAGTTGATTTCCATGTGTGAGTGCGTAGTTGAGCGCAATAAAGCCGCCCATCGAGTTGCCGGTCAGATGAATCTGTTCCAGGCCGAGTTCGGTGCAAAACGCATGCAGGCGTTCCGTCTGCGCCGCCACGCC
>JBHIDG010000449.1:0-2506 GCA_046760025.1 Woeseia sp.
GATAAGACATGGATCCATCAGAAATTGCCGCGCTGATCGAGGCCGGCTTGCCGAATGCCGTCGTCAGTGTGCAAAGCCCTGACAACACGCACTTCGAGGCCGTAGTTATCGCGGAGGAGTTCAGCGGCCAACGGCGGATTGAGCGTCATCAGCTCATATACAGGTGTCTGGAGACGTTGATTGGCAACGAAATCCACGCCCTGTCAATTCGCGCACATACGCCCGGGGAATGGAGCAAACTGAAGTCGGCTGGCCAGGTCTGATACGGAATTGGACAAATTACTCATACGTGGCGGGACACGGCTCGAAGGAGAGATATCAATTTCGGGTGCAAAAAATGCGACCCTGCCAATTCTGGCCGGCACCCTGCTCACTCCCGATACCGTAACGGTTGGCAACGTGCCCCATCTCAATGACGTGACGACAACCATTGCGCTACTGCAAAGCATGGGTGCAATGGTGACAATCGACGATCGCCTGAATATCGAAGTCGACGGCAGCGACATTCGTGAACGCTGTGCCCCCTACGAGCTTGTCAAGACGATGCGCGCATCGATCCTGGTGCTCGGGCCGTTGCTGGGTCGTTTCGGTGAAGCCGACGTGTCGCTCCCCGGAGGCTGCGCTATCGGTGCAAGGCCGGTCAATCTTCACGTCGCTGGACTGCAGGCGATGGGTGCCAATGTCGTTATAGAGAACGGATTCATCAGGGCGAGAGCGAATCGCCTGAAAGGCGCGCGCATCGTTTTCGATACCGTAACGGTTACGGGGACGGAGAACCTCATGATGGCGGCAGTCCTTGCCGATGGCGAGACGGTACTCGAAAATGCGGCGCGGGAACCTGAGGTCGGCGATCTCGCGAGTTTCCTTAATAAGATGGGCGCGAGGATTACCGGCGCCGGCAGCGGGACGATCCACATCGAGGGTGTGAAAAAGGTGGCCGGAACCGAATTCGAGGTTCTCCCGGACCGCATCGAGACCGGCACCTATCTCGTTGCCGCGGCGATGACCGGCGGCAACGTGCGGGTCAAACGGACATCACCGGACTGTCTCGAGGCGGTGCTCGTCAAACTAACCGAAGCCGGCGCGCAGATTGCGGTGGGTGATGACTGGATCGCTCTTGATATGCGGGACAAACGCCCGATGGCGGTCGATATTCGTACGTTACCATATCCCGCCTTTCCCACCGATATGCAGGCACAGTTCTGCGCCATGAATACAATGGCGGAAGGCGTTGGCAGGGTCACGGAAACGGTATTTGAAAACCGCTTTCAACACGTACTCGAATTACAGCGCATGGGTGCCGACATTCGAATCGAGGGAAATATGGCCATATCGACCGGTGTCGAACGACTAACTGCGGCGCCCGTCATGGCAACCGACCTTCGCGCCTCGGCCGGACTGATCCTGGCCGGACTGGCAGCCGAGGGAGACACGCTGGTCGACCGAATTTATCACGTCGACCGCGGCTACGAGAGAATCGAGGAGAAACTGAATCAGCTGGGAGCGGATATTCGTCGCGTACCCGACTAGGCTCGGATCCATTGTGCTGAATGGAGGCGCTAGCGCTCGCGGGGCCGTTCTCCGGCCAGCATGGTCGCCGTGAAGCGGCGCCCGTTGCGCCAGCCTACCACTTCCACCTTATCGTCCGGACGCAGACCGGCAACGAGCAACCTCGCCTGCTGACCACTTCTTATCGGTTCGCCATTGATCAGCAGAATCACGTCGTTCGGCCTGAGTCCCGCAGCAGCTGCCGGTCCGTCGGGATACACGAACGACAACAGGATACCGACATTCGAATCGAGTCCCAGCGCGTCGTATTCGGCGCGGGTAAGATCGTCCGGCTCGAGACCGAGATATCCGCGAATGACTCTGCCGTTCTTCTTAATTTCCTCTACGACGCCCCGGACGAGGTCGACCGGAATCGCGAAACTGATACCGGCCGTACCGGCATCCTGTGCCAGCACGGCCGTATTGATGCCGACGAGCTGCCCCGAACTGTTCACCAGGGCGCCGCCGGAGTTGCCTTCATTGATCGCTGCATCCGTCTGGATAAAGTTTTCGAACGTCGACAGGCCGAGCAACCCGCGACCCGTCGCGCTTACGATTCCCTGGGTGACCGTTTTGCTCAGGCCATAAGGATTGCCGATCGCAAGGACAACGTCGCCTATTCGCAGCTGGTCGGACCTGCCGAGTGGAATTGCCGGCAAAATACCGAGATCGACTTTCAGGAGCGCGAGATCGGTTTCGGCGTCGTAACCGACCAGTTGCGGGGCGGCAATTTTTCCGTCGGACATCTGAACTCGGATCTCCGTTGCTCCGACTATCACATGCCAGTTGGTTACCAGGTATCCTTCCGGGTCGATGACGACAGCCGAACCAAGATTGGTATGCAGCCGAAATCGATTGCGGGCGCCCGCAGTGTCGTTGGCCGGCGCCAGGCGCTTCGTGTAGACGTTCGCGACCGCCGGCGCACTGATATCGACGGCGTTGGGATAGGAGGCCGGAT
>JBHIDG010000450.1:0-2498 GCA_046760025.1 Woeseia sp.
GTTTCTTGATGAAGATGGAGGCGAGGTCTCGACTCATTTTCGCTGCAATTTGGAGAAAATGCGTACAAATCAAAAGTTCATCAATAACTTCAGCTCTAATATTGATCGATATGACGCGTATATAAGAGACGGGCTCGCACCGTGGAGCCAGCAAGTTGATACGGTCCATCAACTCGTCGACAATACGATCGGTACTCAGCATGAATAAATCATGGCGCCAATGCCTTCATTGGATGACGTCAATGTCCGATTAGGCTAAGCGGACATTCGCTTGGCCAGGCGCGAGACCCCGTTCCGACACGCCCTCGCCTGTCGGCGACTATCCGTCCGGAAGGGCCGGTTGCTGCAGCCGCGGCCCCTCCGGAAAGACAGTCGACGGAGATCAGACTTATTTGGAGAGTAATTACTCTTCAATAGGCACGGTTGCCGTAGCGGCGACCTGCCACTTGCCGTCCCGTTTTTGCCAGATATGCATGCTCCAATGGGGATCTGGCTCGGCCGCGCTGTGAGTCATCACGGCAACGTCTTTGCTAAGAAAACGAACCTTGTAGTCCCCGGCAACGTAGGGTCCCGTCGGCGCGTCGTCGCTTGCTGCGGCCTCGAGTATCTGTGACTTGCCCCCCACGCCCTCCAGGCCCAGAGCCACGATGTCGTCGGCGAGCAGAGGCTCAATGGCCTCCGGTCCCTCGGCTTCTCCCCATTCCTTGTCCAGCTGTACCAACGCATCGGATTCATCCGCATATGCAACGGCGCCCACCATGATCAGGCAAATTGCACAGCCGAATATCGTTTTTATGTTCATGGTTCTCTCCCTCACGGCAGCCATCTGCCGGCGTATTGCGCAGTTTAATCCAACCATCTGACCTTTGTCCCCGGATACCCGATCGGCCCCGACCAAGCGCCTGCCTCTGCACTCGTCGGTGACCCGAACCGGGCGGTTCGAAGCCGCCCTCAGCTGTTCTTCATCGGACCATCAGGAAACCTTCCTGAAACAATTATATTTAGATCAGTTGCTTACAAGCGTTCATCACTACATTTGACTCCTAAGCAGCGGGCCAGGCCCCGACCGGAGTCAAATGATGAACAGCACGATCAGCAACGCCAATCCCGCCCGGGCAGCCTCGAGAGCGGCGGCATGCACGCTCCTCGTGAGCGGCGCGCTGGCAGGATGCGCCGGCGGCCCGGGCACGCCGCAGGCAGCCATCGCCGGCGAGCACGAGACTCACGCAGAGATCATCGTGGCGGCGCCCGATGGAGATGCCCGCCGGGTTCGCAGCAGGAAAAGCTTGCGAAAAGCGGCCTTCGCGTCTCAGGCGACCGTGTTGTACGCCCGCGCAATCCATGTGGATCCGGTCAACCGTCCGGTTTCGAACACGGCGTCACTTGCATCGTTTGCCCTGAAATCGGTGACCGGGCTTTTCCGTCGCGGCGCTATCAACACGTTTCAGCTGCCCGCGCTCGAGAACAAACCGATACCCGATATCAGCCATGGCGAGGGCATGGATCTCGGGCAATGGGAAAAAGACCTCGACAGGATCGTCGGCCACAAGAGCTCCCGGGGGAGGATCACCTTCCTGACCGACGGCGAGCAGTTCTTTACGCGCTACCTGGACGTCATTGGCGCTGCCGAGCAATCCGTCGACATTCGGACCTACATCTTCGACAACGACGATTTCGCCGTACAAATCGCCGATCTGGTCAAACAAAAATCCAGGGATGTACGGGTCCGGATACAGATCGATGCGCTGGGCAACATGGTCGCCATGCAGATGGATCCGGACTCGCTGCCCGAGGGTTTCCGCGGCCCGCTGTCCATTTCCCGTTACCTGCGCAAAGACTCGAAGGTCAAAGTCCGCAACCGGGCGAACCCCTTTATGTATATGGGCGATCACACCAAGACGACGATCGTCGACAAGAAGATCGCCTTCGTCGGCGGCATGAACATCGGCCGCGAATACCGCTACGAGTGGCACGACCTGATGATGGAAGTGACGGGGCCGATCGTCGACCAGCTTCAATACGATTCGGACAAGGCATGGGCACGCGCCGGCTTCTTCGGTGATGTCGCCAATTTCCTGAGAATCCTGCGAGGCAAGAAAAAACGCGCCGACGACCAAGGCTACCCCGTTCGGGCGCTTTATACGCAGAACTTCGATTCGCAGATCTACCGGGCACAGGTCGAGGCTATCCGCAGGGCGAAAAGCTACATATTGATTGAAAACGCGTACTTCTCGGACGACCTGATTGCCTACGAGCTGGCGAGAGCGCGCCGCCGTGGTGTCGACGTGCGGATCATATTGCCGGACCGCGGAAACCACGGTCTCGTGAATGCCAGCAACCAGGTCGCCATCAACACCTTGCTCGATAACGGCATCCGGGTTTTCATTTACCCGGGCATGAGCCACGTCAAGGCAGCGGTCATCGACGGCTGGGCCTGCGTGGGAACGGCCAATTACGACAAGCTGAGCCTCGAGGTCAACAAGGAACTGAATCTCGCC
>JBHIDG010000451.1:0-2486 GCA_046760025.1 Woeseia sp.
GCGTGCTCGAGAGGTGTTTCCACGTCGGCCGTTCCGCGCCTGTCGCGATCGTGCGTTTTGCGCAGTGGGCGGATTGCCTCCTTTTATTCGATTTGGTTCGGCGGCTACTTTTAACGCGCTTGCTGCTCGTGAGAGAATAATTGTCTTTCACGCTCCATAAAGCAGGAAGCAATGAAGGACGGAAGAAACCGCTTGCGTGGTATTCCAATCGTCAAGAGCGGCAGCAAATATCGGACCGCGGCGGGCTTTTCGGCGATCAAGGACGGTGTCAAAGCGCGCCGGGATGCGCCGGAGTTCGCGGCTGGCGGCAAGCCCGAATGGCTGCGTGCCCGGATGCCGGCGGGACCCAACTTCTCGGCCGTTCGTCAGACGGTGCGCGATCACCGCCTGAGCACGGTCTGCGAAGAGTCCAAGTGCCCGAATATCGGCGAGTGCTGGAACCATGGCACCGCAACCATCATGGTCATGGGCTCGGTGTGCACCAGAGCCTGCCGATTCTGCGCGGTCGATACCGGTAACCCGAAAGGCTGGCTGGATCCGCGAGAGCCCGAGAACACCGCCCGCGCCGTCAAACTGATGAACCTGGGCTATATCGTCCTGACATCGGTAGACCGGGACGACCTGCCTGACGGCGGGGCGGGGCACTACGCGGCCTGCGTCAAGGCGGTGAAGAGGCTGAATCCGAATACGGCCGTCGAGGCACTGACACCCGATTTTCAGGGTGTATTGGCTGATGTCGAGACCGTGGTCGATTCGGGGCTGGAGGTATTTGCCCAGAACGTGGAAACCGTGAAGCGCCTGACCTACCCGGTCAGGGACCCCCGGGCAGGATACGAGCAGACGCTGCGCGTTCTGGCACACGCCAAGAAACATCGTGGCGGTATTCTGACCAAGACGAGCCTGATGCTCGGGCTGGGGGAGCGCGATCACGAAATCATGGAGACCATGGATGATCTTCGTGCGATAGGGGTGGATATCCTGACCCTGGGGCAGTATCTGAGGCCGACGCCGAACCACCTCGCGGTCGAACGATACGTAACACCCGACGAGTTCGAGGCCTATCGGCAAGACGGCCTGAACAAGGGTTTCGTGGAAGTCGTTGCCGGTCCCCTAGTTCGATCGAGCTATCGCGCCGATCGTGTGCTTCAGAAGAACAATGTCGGTATCGCGATCTGATTGTAAACACCCGGGACTTGCCCCCGGATCGAAAAGGCCATGACTGAATTCCTTGCTGAATACGGCCTGTTCTTGCTGAAGGCGATAACCATTGTCGGCGCCATCGTCGTGGTCGTCGGAATGGTGGCTGCCGCGGGCCGCAAGGCGGCGCTGCATGAAGGCCTCGAAGTCGAGCACCTGAACAAGAAATACCAAACGCTCGCCAGCGCCCTGAAACAGGCGGTTCTCAGGAAGGCCGATCGGAAGGCGGAAGCCAAAGCAGACAAGGCGAAGGCAAAGGCCGCGGCCTCCGAGAAGCGGCCGAGGAGCTTTGTCATCGATTTCAAAGGGGATCTGAAGGCGACCGCCGTTTCGTCCCTGCGCGAGGAAGTCAGCGCGATTCTCGATGTTGCCGCGCCCGATGACCAGGTCATCGTGCGCCTGGAAAACCACGGAGGCATCGTTCATGAACACGGACTCGCCGCCTCCCAACTGGTGCGAATTCGCGATCACGGCATCGAGTTGATCGTATCGGTAGACAAAGTCGCCGCGAGCGGCGGCTACCTGATGGCCTGCGTTGCGAGCAAAATAATCGCAGCCCCGTTCGCGATTCTCGGGTCGATCGGCGTGATCGCCCAGTTGCCGAACTTCAACCGGATGCTGGAAGAGCACGGCATCGACTTCGAGATGGTCATGGCGGGCGAGCACAAGCGAAACGTGACGATTTTCGGCAAGAACACGGACGAGGATCGCGCCAAGCTCAAGGAGGAACTCGAGGATGTCCACTCCCTGTTCAAGGATGTCGTCGCCGACTACCGGCAAAACCTCGATCTCGACAGAGTAGCGACCGGCGAACACTGGTACGGCACCAGAGCGCTCGAGCACGGCCTGGCAGACGAACTCAAGACGAGCGATGAGTTACTGGCCGAGCTGGCGAAGGACCGCGACCTCTATCGGGTCAACTACAAGATCAAGCAGCCGTTACAGAAGAGAATACTGGCCAACGTCGACGCCCTTCTCGAGAAGGCCGATGCGGCGCGATGGCGTCGCCGCTTCGAATCCCGCCTGCCGCGCTCGTAATCGTGCGCCGGTCCCGGGCATCACCTGGCTGGCGCGGTATTCGCGGGGAACCCCGTGTCTGCGCCCCGGTCTTAATATTGACACCCCTGGAGTCGGCTATAATGCATGCAAGCCTGAGAGGAACCGAAATGGTCAGCCTACATAACAAAGCTCTGATTCCTGTCCTATTTTCAGGGTTTCTTGCCACCGCCTGCGCATCGGGCGTGATGGGGCCGTCAGACTCGGAGATAGAGGCAGAGGCAGCGCGGGAG
>JBHIDG010000452.1:0-2484 GCA_046760025.1 Woeseia sp.
TGTGCGCGAAGCCATCCGGATTGGCGACTGGGATGATCCAGATCTCCAAGTTGTTCACGTCCGCCTGGAGCTGCGGATCCGTCGAGTATCTGGTGAGCAGCTGTTCAGCGAGGTACAGGGCCATCTCGACGCTGATCCATTCGCGGGCGTGATGTAGGGCAATGAAGACGACGTCCCCCTCATCACCCTCATCAATGGCGACGTTGTCGGAAATCTTCAACGCCTTGATCGGCCGGCCTTCATGACTTGTGCCAATCGTGATTACCTGGCACAACCCAGAATAGGTGGCCTCCAAGTTGCTCATGATTGTGTCAACCTGTGCCGGGCTATGATAGTCACTGAAATCGATGGCTTGTACATTTGGGGCAACCGTATGAGCGACAGCGAGGCAGGCGATCAAAGCGCCGAGCAATCGTCCGATTCTCATGGCTGGACTCCCTGCTTAACCGTCGAGATCCTTTGGACCGTGAACCCCTTCTCTCGAAGGCGGTCGATCTGGTAGTCGAAGGCGCCCGCGTACACCTCAAAGCCTTCCTTTACTTCGACCACGCTGTAGATATCAATGTGCAAAGCACCGATCTTCGCAACGTCCGCCTTGCTCTTCGCGCGGATCCGTACCTCACGCGGCCTCGGCTCATTTCGGGGCAGTGGACTCAGGCGGTACCCGCTGCGCTCGAGCATTCGAAGATTTGCAAGCGATCCTTCAACGACCCAGTGGGTCTTTTCGCGGTTGATGATACGGATCCCGGCAGCGATGAGCTCTTGTTCCGACCCTCGGCGCTCGACACGAACGACGCGACGATAGACTTCGTAGGGGTTTGCGGCGATTGGTTCGTAGCCGAAAGTCCTCAGCCGATCGTTCAGCCCCGGTGCGTCGAAGAAATAAAGGGTTGATCCTTCCCGTGCGATCGGCTCGAGTTTAAGCGGCTGCTGCAGCAACGCCGCCTCCATCGCATCGGCAACCTGAACGCTGTAGATCTGTCGAGGGTCCTTGGGTTCGAGATCCACACGATCGACTTTCCCGGTGGGCGGATGGGCGCACGAGGCAACTAGTGTGGAAAAAACTACCCCTACCCCCAATAAGGAGAGCGATAGCCGGAGCCTATTTCTCCTCATGAGACACCTTTCCTCTATTATTCTTACTGGCGTGTCCTTGAGCGATTCATTACCCCAAAATTCTTGGGATAGGACCTCCTTTCGCGTTTCTCGAGCTTTACACAGCTCGGGGAGTGCACAGAAGACCTGGGGCGGACCGCGCAACAAGCCTCCGCCGAGAAGGTGCTCAAGCTACGGTGTCAATGTCTCCAGTTCCAGGAGATTAAATACGTGTTGGATCGGGTTGATGATGGCCGTCGCGGGTTGTCCTGCGCCATCGTCCCGCTCCGAGCCCGCGAAAAGCAGGCCAATCAGCTTGTTATCGTTATCGAGTACTCCTGAACCAGAATCCCCGCCAGCAGCGATATCTTCCTCAGCAAGCACCTGTTCGATAATGATCTGGTCTACGAAGGTCGCTTTCTGGAACAAGCCATATTTTACCGTGACGGTGGCGTTCACAGTATCCACATAGCCCGCCGTGTGTTCCGTAGTACGGCCAGATTTCCTCACAAACTGCCCTAGATCGTTCTCCGTAATGTCCCGAGTCTCAGTCGGGATCGTGAGACCCACGTCCTTGATTTGATGGACGACAAAGTCATCCTTCGGAGTCAGCGGTGTAGCAATGGCTGCATCAATTAAATTGTTGACCCCCGCAGTGAAATTGATTGGATAAAATCTTGTCAGGGTCGCAATTCTATCCGTCGGATCCGCCCCACCATCAGCAGCGCCAGGCTGAATGATTGGGTCTCCGATCGCCGCCTCGTTGGAATTCGCCAGGACGTGATTGTTGCTAAGAATCACGTGCTTGTCGCTGGTCTTGTCTTTCACCAAACAACCCAGTGTGCCGGCAGTGATATCCACGTGGCCGATGCTGAACGCTCCAGGGCAAGGCCGCTGCTTCGTGATATTTGCAAAAGTTTGGAACCGCACCGCCTGGACGTCGGTTGATACGTCAAGAACGCCGTCTTTCCCATACTCCCAAGGAATCCTCAATTCCTTGGGAATCCGACTCTGCACCGGCAAGTTGCGCAGGGAGAGTTTGCGATTGACGTAGAACACAATTGCTGGATCCTTGGTCTTTTTTCCTGCGGCACGTTTCATGGTAATGCCGAAACCGTTGATGCAGTCACAACCGGTTGTGCCTGCTATTTGAAGGAAAAGGGGTCTTGCCGTCCGAATAACCCGGACAAGATCGCGTACCGTTGCTTTAGCCATTTTTCTCCTCCTCCCTGTTTTTATTTACCGAGGTCGAAATGTTCCACGTATCTCAACTTCTACCGGATACCCTTCAATTTCTCTCGGGATCTGCGCCGCTTGCGCCGATGCTTTTCGCTCTACATAAACCTTGATGCACTTCTGTCGGGTGTCTTTTGTCAGGCCGATGCCTAC
>JBHIDG010000453.1:0-2472 GCA_046760025.1 Woeseia sp.
CCTGCGGCCACTCGTTACTGATGTCCGTGCCGGGAAAACGCTCCGGGGAAGCGAAAGCCGTGCGCGGATCGATCAATCGCACCTCGTAACCGGCAATTCGGGCCATGGGGATCAGGGCCTGGGCGATGTGCACAGCGCCGACGACGATCAGCTTCGGCGGCGAGGTGAAGACCTGTAGCAGGTAGCGCTCCTCCGCGATCTCCGCTGTCACGGCGCCGTCACGGCGAAAAGCGTCCCTGGCACAGCGCAGCAGCCGGTCGGGGACGTCGGCCGTGTCGCCATGAGTACCCCTGTCATCGATCAGCAGCTGCTGTCCACTGATCAGCCCCCGCACCAGCACGGCAGATTCATGCCTGTCACGCGCCGCGATCAGCCGCTGCAGCATGTCGCGTTTCATTCCACGGGCTCGATCAGAATCTGAATCTGGCCGCCGCAGGCCAACCCGACCTGCCAGGCCTCGTCGTCGGTGACGCCGAACTCCAGCAACTGTTGCCTGCCGCTGCCGATGACCTCCTTCGCCGCACGGATCACTTCCCCTTCGACACAACCGCCCGAGACCGATCCCTCGAACGAGCCGTCCTCGGCGACCACGAGATTGCTGCCCGCAGGGCGCGGCGACGAACCCCAGGTCTGGACGACCGTGGCCAGCGCCACGCTCATTCCCGCATCAGTCCACTCGAGCGCCAGCCGCAGCACATCCTGCGGGTCGCGATCGGTAACCTCGACTTGACTCATGTGTCGTCCGGGGCAGTCAGGTCTCTACGGCCATTGTCATACGCCCATCGGCACCATCATCGATCAGGATTACCCGGGCATCCTTGCTGTACAGCTGTTCCACGACGGCGTGCCGCCGCTCCAGCACGGCGCGCTGGTTGACGTATCCTTTGTCGGTGATTTCGCCGGCATCGATGTCCAGCGGTTCGGCCAGGAAAAGCGCCCGCGCGATGCGCGTGCTGGAAGCCGGGTTCTCCGAGTTGTAAGCGGCCAGGTCATCGCGCAATGTCTGCCTGACCTTCTCATGGCGCAGCAGGTCCGGCACAGGCGCGTCGGCGCCAAGTCCGGCTATGTTCGCTATCCCGGCAAGATTCGGAATAATCAGCAAGCCGATGTCGTCACGGTCCTGCCCGGTGACCACGGCGTCCTGAATGACCTCGGTGCATGCGGAGATCGCGGCAACCCGGACCATGCCGGTACTGACCCATGCGCCGGTCAATAACTTGAAGTCCTCGGCGACGCGGCCGTCGAACAGGATTCCCTTCGAAGGATCGTCCGGATCGGCAAATTTTCCGGCATCGCCGGTCCGGTAAAAGCCATCCTCGTCGAAAGCTTCCCGGGTCAGATCTTCGCGCCCGAGATATCCCGGCGTGATGTTGGGTCCGCGCAGGCGCAGTTCCAGCTTGCCGGCACTCGGCAGCATCTTGAGTTCGGTTCCCGGCACCGGCAGGCCGATCACGCCGGCCCGGGCGATCGGAAAGTGAACGCTCGTGGCGAGCGGCGCGGACTCGGTCAGGCCCCAGGCGGACGTCATGGCAATCTTGCGGCCGAGCGCAGCCATCGACAGCTTCTCGAATCGCTCCCAGAGGTCCTGCGGCAGCGCTGCGGCCGCATAGAATATCGTGTCGAGGTTTGAAAAAAAGTGATCGCGGAATTCTGCATCCCGCTCCAGGTACGGCGCCAGCATCTGAAAGCCGCGCGGAACATTGAAGTAGGCGGTCGGCGCAATTTCGCGCAGGTTTCCGATGGTGGTCTCGAACATGCCTGGCGCCGGTTTGCCGGCGTCTATATAAAGTGTGCCTCCGTTTCTCAAGATCATGTTGAAATTGTGGTTGCCGCCGAAGGTGTGATTCCAGGGCAGCCAGTCGACCAGCACCGGCGGGCGGCGTGCGACGAAGGGCCAGACCTGAACGATCGCCTGCTGGTTCGAGCACATCATCCGGTGCGTATTGATGACGCCTTTCGGCATCCCGGTCGATCCCGAAGTAAACAGGACCTTCGCCACCGTTGTCGGACCTACGCGGGCGAACGCCTCATCCACGGCCGGCGACGGCTTCGTTGCCAGCAGTTCGTCTATCGGTGTGGCCTCGATGCCGGCGGGAGGATTCCGTGCTATCACGAGCGAAACGTTATCGAGATCCAGTGCCGCCAGCGCCTTGTCAAACGGCTTGCCGTCGGCCGCAAACACGAGCTTCGGCTTGATCAGGTCGAAAACAAACCGGAGCTTGCCGAAATCGCCCGACATCAGCGAGTAGGCCGGCGACACCGGCGATACCGGCATGCCTGTGAACATCGCCGCAAGTTGCAGCAGTCCATTCTCGATGCCGTTTCCGGAGAGAATCATGACCGGTCGCTCTACGCTCGCGCCGTTGTCCAGTAACGCCTGCGACAGGGCGCGAACGGACGCCAGAGCTTCGCCGTAGCTAACGGTCCGCCAGCCGCCCGTCGCCGAACGTTCTGCAAGAAACGTTCGGCCCG
>JBHIDG010000454.1:0-2468 GCA_046760025.1 Woeseia sp.
CTGTTCATGGCGTGCTTGTGGATGACGGGCGCGGTCTACTATTTCTTCTACCGGGAACGCGTAGAGAAACGGCCGGTGGACGATCCTCCGCTGCTGCCTGACACGCCCGGCGTCACTTTCATCGTTCCGTGCCACAACGAAGGCGAAAACGTTCCTGAAACGATAACGGCGCTGCTGAACCAGGACTATCCCGATTTCGAGGTGATTGCCGTCAACGATGCGAGCTCAGACGATACCGGGGATATTCTCGAGGCGTTGGCCGAAGAATCGAGTCGCCTGCGGGTCATTCATCATGCGACCAACCAGGGCAAGGCAATGGGGCTGCGAGTCGGCGCCATCGCGGCGACGAACGAGATCCTCGTGTGCGTGGACGGCGATGCGATACTCGAGCGTCACGCAACGCGGTGGCTGGTCTGGCATTTCGCGCAGGGACCGCGGGTCGGCGCAGTTACAGGCAATCCGCGCGTCCGCAACAGAACGACCCTGCTCGGAAAAATTCAGGTCGGCGAGTTCTCGTCGATTATCGGCCTTATCAAACGTGCACAACGCATCTACGGGCGGGTATTCACGGTCTCCGGCGTGGTTGCTGCGTTTCGAAGATCGGCCCTGCATGCCGTGGGTTACTGGAATCTGGACATGGTCACGGAGGACATCGATATCAGCTGGAGCCTGCAGCTGAACCAGTGGGACGTGCGCTACGAGCCCAATGCGCTTTGCTACATCCTGATGCCGGAGACACTGGCGGGGCTCTGGCGCCAGCGCGTGCGTTGGGCGCAGGGAGGTGTCGAGGTATTAAAGAGACATCTCCGGGAGCTTCTTACCCGGCGCAATCGCCGCATGTGGCTGGTTGGCGTCGAACTCATCGTGAGTGAATTCTGGTCCTACGTCATGGCATTTATCTTCCTGGTCTGGTCGTTGGGCATGTTCTTCGATTTGCCGCCACCGCTCGAGGTCTCGACTATCCTGCCGGGCTGGACGGGCGTCGTACTCGGCGCAACATGCCTTCTGCAATTCGCCATCAGCCTGATAATCGATAGCCGCTATGAGGCGCGGCAACTGGGGCAGTTCTACTATTGGATGATCTGGTACCCGATGGTCTATTGGGTCATACACGCGGCGGCCAGTGTTGTGGCAGTACCGAAGGCCCTGACCAAGCGCCACGGCACCCGGGCAATATGGGTCAGCCCGGACAGGGGCATACGCCCGCAGACCGGGGACTGACATGTCTGCCGACGGCGACAAGTTCTGTATCGACACGCCGCAGCTGCTGTCACGCCGGCGGCGCGTCAGCGATGCAATTGCGACGGGATTAATGTGGATGCTGTACTCCTATTTGTGGGTTCCACTTATCAGTCTCGGAGCCTGGCTGCTGGGATTCGAATTTGCCTACGATGTGATGGTGCGGGCAGGCGGCATCGGCGCCCTGATAGAAGTGTTGTGGTGGTACGGGATCGTGCTCGCTTGCATATTCATGGTCGTGGCGGCGTGGTCGACCCTGAATCGATACCGATTTGCAGATGACGACCGACGACAATCGGGAAGAACGATCAGTGATGCCGAGGTGGCCAAGCACTTTTGTCTCGAACGTGAAGACTTGAAGACAATGCGATCAGCGCGCATAGCAAGAGTATGTCTCGGCGCTGATGGAAGCATCGAGCGAGTCGATGCTCTCGAGAACGGCGGCGAGAGCAACTAGCGGGACTGACGCGGCCAGAATGACCGGTCGCAAATGACAAACGCGACCAGCAGCGCAAGGTAGGTAAGATCTTGGTTGATCACCTCGCCGGACGCGAGCAGGTATCCGAAGGCGAGGACACCGGCGGTCGACGCGAACCCGACAATTGCAGCTCGGCCCTTCATCAACTTCCCCCTGCTGGCGTGAGCCGTGACTTACGTTTACTTCACGACCGTATCAACTTTCAGGGGGATCTGCCAGGATCGACCTTACATAAGATTGCCATCCGGGCAGCATTTGCCGCGATTACGGCATCGCAGGTCTGCAGCCGGCCGGGGCGAGGGGCTATCGGGCATCGATGTACGTGTTATTGCAGGGTGTGATCGCGCTAGTCGGCATCGTCAATCGACTGCGCGCCGTCGATCAGTCCTGCTATGAATGAAGCCGGTGGCGTGTCGTCGATTTCCATGAAACCGGATTGGTCCGGATCGATAATGCGGGTGATTTCCGTTGCGGGCTCGTCGGTGGACTTGACCCAGTTCCAGCCGTCTCCGATTTCCTTGACGCGATGCAGTTGTCCCGGCTTGGCGTCGCGCACCGCCCAGTGTTTGCCGAGTTCGTAACCCACTTCGTATGTCGCTTCCGTCATCGTTTACAACTCACAGCCGATAGGTCGAAACTATTGCGCACTTGTTTGTCAGGAAGCGGCATTCATTCGCAAGGGCACGGCTAGGGATGGCGCTACATGAAATCAGGCAATCGATGCCGGTAGCGTGGCAGAAATCGTTGCCGC
>JBHIDG010000455.1:0-2454 GCA_046760025.1 Woeseia sp.
GTCGGCGGCCTCGACCAATGAACGATTTTCAGAAAGTTGCGGTATAGGTCCGATTCTGGCTAGTTTTCCTTCGCCCCGGTCGTATACTGAAGCCCGACGACGGGACTTCAGGCGATGTTTAGTAAGGAAATATGCGAGAGAGCCAGGCTTGCACGGGACGCTCGCTTCGACGGTCAGTTTTTTATCGGCGTGAAGACCACGGGAATCTACTGCCGGCCGATCTGTCCAGCGGTGACCCCGAAGAGCGAAAACGTTGCGTTTTACCCGAGCGCCGCCGCCGCCGGCGAGGCGGGCTACAGGCCGTGCCTGAGATGTCGCCCTGAGTGCGCACCTGGCACAGCCGCCTGGAGTGGATCCTCGACGACTGTTCGGCGAGGCTTGAGGCTGATCGCGGGCGGCGCGCTCGACGACGGTGACGTAGAGCAACTATCGCAAAGGCTTGGGGTCACGAGCCGGCATCTACGACGCCTGTTTGCCAAACACCTGGGCGCGTCTCCCCTTGCCGTCGCGCATACGCAAAGACTGCATTTCGCGAAGCGTTTGATCGACGAGACCCGGCTTCCGATGAGTCACATTTCGGCGGCCGCGGGCTATGGCAGCATCAGGCGGTTTAACGACACTTTCAAGACAACTTACGGTCGGGCACCGCGGGAGCTGAGAAAGTTCGGTGATGATTCCGGAGCAGGCGTTAACTCGGCAGCCCTGTCGGTTCGGCTGCCATACCGCCAGCCGTTTGACTGGAACGAGATGCTTGGGTATTTCGCCGCACGGGCGACGCCGGGCGTTGAATCTGTGGTGGGCAGTACTTATCGACGAACGATAATTGCGGGTGGCGAACACGGGGTTATCGAGGTCGGTCCGCATAAAGAGCCGGGGTACCTCTCACTGACGCTGCGATCCGTGGATACAGGCGCCTTGTTCGACATCGTGCAGCGCTTGCGTGAGGTATTCGATCTCGATGCGCCGATCAGCGAGATTGGTACTACACTGAGAAAGGACGGGTCACTGCGTGGATTAATCCGAAAGAATCCGGGCGTTCGCGTTCCGGGCGCCTGGGACGGTTTCGAACTGACCATACGCGCGATTCTCGGCCAGCAGATCTCCGTCAAGGCGGCGACCACGCTGGCAGGTCGGCTCGCCGACCGTTACGGCGAGAAGCTCATCCTGTCGGATGAATCCTATGAAACGCGGCTCTGTCGCCTGTTTCCGTCAGCGGACCGCTTGCGCCACGTAAGATTCAGTAAGGTCGGGCTGGTCAGGAGCCGTGCGGAGACGATCCGGCGGGTCGCAGCCGCGGTGGCCGACGGTGAACTGACCTTTGACGTGGCACAGGAACCGGAGGATTTCCGCAGGCGGATGACATCGATCGGCGGTGTGGGCGACTGGACAGCACAATACGTTGCCATGCGTGTGCTGAAGAATCCGGATGCGCTGCCATCATCGGACCTCGGATTGTTGAAGGCCCTCGACGCCAACAAAGGCGAAACCGGACCTGCCACGCCCGCCCGACTCTTGCGCCGGGCGGAATCCTGGCGTCCGTGGCGATCCTATGCCGCGCTTTTATTATGGGGTTCGCTGGCGAACTCCGGAGGATGAAAAGATGTATTACTGCTATCTGGACACGCCGATCGGTGAGCTGTTGCTCGCGGGTGATGAGGAGGCACTCTGCCTGGTTGGTTTTCCGGAAGGCTCGATGCGCAGGGAGCCGGAGCCGGACTGGATTTACTCCGAGAAGCCGTTTGCCGAGGCGCGTGAGCAACTGACGGCCTACTTCGAGGGAAAGCTGCAGGCCTTTGATCTCAAGCTACGTACCGGCGGTACCGAATTCCAGAGAAAGGTGCTCGAAGCGTTACAGAATATTCCATACGGAAAAACGTCGTCCTATGGCGAGATTGCGCAAAAGATCGGCAATCCCAAAGCGGTACGGGCGGTCGGAGCGGCCAATGGATGGAACCCGATCCCGATCATAATTCCGTGCCATCGCGTCATCGGCAGCAGCGGTGATCTCGTCGGCTTCGGCGGCGGGCTGCCGACCAAGGAAGCGCTGTTGCGCCACGAGATGGAGCACAGCCAATTCCCTCATATCGCACAGTAAGCTGTGCAGACACATGCCGATTTCGCGGCTAAAACCGGGCACCAGCCCTCACAGAACTCTGTGTTGCATTGATAGAAGTGCGCTCGATGGCTTGACACCCGGCAGGTTTCGATCATCCGCCTGCAACTGTCCCAGTTGTGACGTCAGTGGCAACATGCCCGCCCAGACCGGGATGTCATAGTCCTCATCTTCGTCGTCGGGCATGCCCGTGGATATTTTTGCCGACGCGGACTCGATTTGCATTGCAATCACTCCGGTCTGTTTGATTTCGCGCTCGTGTGCGTCCCTGACCTCGGCCCAGCGCCCGGGGATCGTGTGCTCGCTTACCATCTTCAGGCCGTGAAGCTTTTCTTCCCTCG
>JBHIDG010000456.1:0-2446 GCA_046760025.1 Woeseia sp.
GCCATGCGAACGGCTACGCGATGATCGAAGTCGACTCGCTGGCCGGCATTGCGCGCAAGCTGTCCGAAACAGGCTCATCCCACGTCGAGCTGATTGCCTGTGACAATGACAAGTGCATGGTAACCGAAGACCCTTCCGGAAACGTTCTCGTATGGCGCGAGCACCGGGTCGCGGAATCATCGAAGCCCGTAAGACCGACGGTGTCTTTCGGAGCAGGCGAGCGTCCGGCAAGTGCCATTGCCGCGGATTTGTTCCTGACGATGACGGCGTGGATGGCGACTGATCAGATGAGCGTTACAGACCAGCTCAGCGACGACGCCATCTGGGTGGACGATGCGCTGAGCATTGCAGCGGGAACGGCGCAGATCGAACAGGCGCTCCGGTCGCGCTGGCAATTGCTTGATCGGGGTATCGATGGCCTTGACGGAGATCTAGTCATGGAGAACGTGACGGTGCATGGTGCCGGAGATCGCTATCTGGTGACATTCGAGGCGATGCTGAACATGCGAAACAGGCGCAAGAGCGGGCATCCGCTGTTCGTCACCCAGATCTGGGTGGCAAGCGATCACGCCCTGATACTCGAGCAGTGCTTTCTTGCCCGTGCGAGAGAGGCGAGAGACGTGCCCGTGCGCGGCATGGCCTACACCGCCTATCCGGTGGCCGATCTCGGCGTGGCCGGACGGTTCTACAAAATCGTCTTCGGATCCGAACCGTATCGAGACGACAACTGGTTCGGATTCTGGTCAACGGCGAGCGTCTTCGGCCTGGTCGGCGAATACCCCGATATCAAATCGTACAGCCCGATTCCTCACCGGAGCAACGGCTACGCAGATCTGGCCGTTCGTTCGGTCGACGAAGTCTATGCGTACCTTCGAAGCAGTGGAGCGGCGTTGCCGCTCGTCGAGGGAATCAACGACGTGCCGGGAATCGACTCGCAACCCGGGTACAAGCAGATCCTCGCCGTCGACAGCGAAGGCAATCTGATCAATTTCAGCCAGTATCTGGAATATTGAATACCGGGGCTCCCGAATCCGGATTCCGAGTGCCATGTGATCGTTTAGATAATTCTGTCAGGAAGGGTTCACGGATACAAAAGCAGTACCTTGCCTGATGATGCAGGCCTGGTCCCCACGAGTATCCCGCAGTCGCGACGGATGTCGCTTTCGGCGAGCGGCGGCCTCGGATAATACGGTCAAATAATATCGGACAATGGGTAACAGGCGAGCGGGCGTCTGGTCATATCGAGTGATAGAGTGCGCCAGTGAAACTCAGCGACAAAGAACTGGGAATGGATCGTTCCATTTCTCGCCGGGATTTCCTCAATGGCGCTGCCGCGGTCACTGCGGCCACCGCGATGCCTGGCGGCGCCATTGCCGGCGGTGACGAATCGCCACGGTCGGTAGTGGTTGGCTACCCGCCGGGCCGTACCGGACCCAGAGGAAGCCATCCTGGCTCATATGAAGTGGCGCACGAATTGGCGTGGCAGGGGCGACAGGATTGGGGGCAGGTTTACGATGCACATTCTGACGTTTACGATCTCGTTGTTGTCGGCGCAGGTATCAGTGGATTGTCGGCCGCGTATTTTTATCGGAAGGAGCATCCGGATGCGCGTATTCTGATTCTTGACAATCACGATGATTTCGGTGGTCACGCCAAGCGCAATGAATTCGAAATAGACGGGCGCACGATAATCAGCTATGGCGGCAGCCAGGCGCTTGAAGATCCCGGCAGCTACAGCGAGGTCTCCAATGGTCTGCTTGGAGACCTCGGCGTCGAGCTGAAGAGATTCGAAACCGCGTACGACCAGCAGTTTTTCAGGCGGAACGGTCTGGCGGGTGCAACGTATTTTGATAGCGCAACGTACGGCAGCGATCGACTGGTTGACTACTCCCTGGTTGACTACTCGGTATTCCTGCCGATTGATACATCGTCACTCGACGTGAAAGACGCGGTAGCGCAGATGCCGCTCGGAGAAAACGCACGCCGTGAATTGCTGCAATTGCTCACAGCCCGTGGAAATCATCTGACCAACATACCGGCCCAGGAACAAGAGGAATACTTACGGCGGCTGAGTTACCGGGACTTCCTTGAACGGCATATGGGAATCACAGACCCTGAGGTCTTCGCACTCTTTCAGGGTCTGACAGCCGATTTAAGCGCCAGCATCGAGGCGTCCCCTCTCGGTGTAATGAGCTACACCGGTCTCCCGGGGCTGCAGGCGACGGCATTGTCCGACTATAACGATGACGGGGAGCCCTACATCTTTCATTTTCCGGACGGTAACGCGTCGGTCGCACGATTACTCGTGCGGAGTATGATTCCTCGGGTGGCCGCCGGCACGACGATGGACGACATCGTGCTGACGAAATTCGACTACTCAAAGCTGGACGAGGAAGATTCCAGCGTTCGTATCCGGTTAAACAGTACCGTGGTCCGTGTCGAGCAT
>JBHIDG010000457.1:0-2443 GCA_046760025.1 Woeseia sp.
TGATCGGTACACGCTGGTCCGCCGGCTTGGATCCGGCGGCATGTCGGAAACATGGCTCGCAAACGACCGGCGGACAGAGAAGTCCGTGGCCCTCAAATTCCTTGCCTCCGCACTGGCCGACAGGGCCGGCTACCGCAAGCTCTTTCATAACGAATGGCGGCTTGGCTCCCGGCTGATGCACGCCAACATCATCCGCGTCTTCGAGTTTCATGATCACGCCGACGGACCCTTTTTTGGTCTCCAGTACCTGAGCGGCCCGGATATTTCCGTGCTCGCGGGCGAGGATACCGAGATCGTGCTGCGGCCGATCGGGCTTATTGCCGATGCCCTGCGATACGCCCATGGCAAGAATGTCGTCCACCGGGACATCAAGGCAGCCAACGTGCTGCTCGACCAGAGAGGTGCGCCGTACCTCATCGATTTTGGAGGCGGCGCCACACCGGTTGCCGCAAGCCCCGAACAACTCGCCGGGAAATCGCCGCGGCCGGAAGACGACATCTACAGCCTGGGGGTCCTGATCTACGAGCTCGTCAGCGGTGGACCTCCCGGCGTGGAGGCCGGGCCCCTGACGGCGAAGAACGGCAGCCCCGTGCCCACACAAGTCGGATCGCTGGTCGCCGGGATGCTGGCCCCGGACCCGGGATTCAGGCCGGACGCCGATTCCGTCGCCAGGAGTTTGCGCGACGCCGGATTCCCGCCCGGTCCGGTGCCGGCGCGATATCTGGAAGGGGTGCGGAGCACTGACGCTGCGCCAATTGAACCAACCATCCGCCGTGTCGAGCACGTAGCACGTCCGCGGGATGCCGGGGCCGGGCAGCCGGAACGAAAGTCCGGGGTTTCACCACGGGTGCTGAGTGCTGCGCTGGTCGTGGCGCTGCTGGTGTTTCTCGGCGTGGTATTTGTCCTGCCCGAATTCGCCGGCGTACGCGACGTCGATGCGCCGAAGCCGGTCGCGAAGTCTGTCGACCGGCGATCCACGCTGCCGCAAGCCGACGAGAATATACTCTTTAACGAAAATATTACCGAGTTCATGGGCCGCGACGAACGCGTGCGTCTGAAGCAGGAAGCGGAACGGGCGCTCGGGGAATTGTTGTCGAAACTCGAAACCCTGGAGGCGAGGGCGGTCGCCCGCTGGGGTGGCCAGATCTTCGAGAATGCGCAGCAAGTCTATGCTGCTGGCGATCAGGCGTTCCTGCGGCGAAACTGGAAGCTGGCGGGCGACAAATACCGGGAAGCGATATCGATCATCGATCCGCTGCTCGATCGCGTAGACGTCATATTTGAAAAGGAGATGGAGGACGGCCGCATTGCCCTCGATGCGGGTGACGGTGTCAAGGCTATAGGTCATTACGAACTTGCCGTCGCCATCAGTCCCGGCCATTCGCAAGCACACAACGGCCTCGCGCGCGCGAAAAACCTCGACCTGGTCATGGGTCTGACGAGGCAGGGCGTCGAACTCGAGAACGATCTCGATCTGGAGGCCGCGAGGACCGCGTTCGAGAAAGCACTGGATCTCGACTCCGAATGGCAGCCGGCGGTCGAAGGATTGCAGCGGGTCCTGGTGGCGACCAATGAAATGTCCTTTGACCAGAGAATGAGCGAGGGCCTCGAGGCCCTTGCAGACGGTGATTTGCCGGCAGCCCGAGCCGCGTTCAGAACCGCGCAGGCCCTGCAGCCCGATTCGCGGGAGCCGGCGGACGGTCTGCTGCAGGTCGATCAGGGCATACGGCTCCAGAGAATTGCGGCGCTGGAACGCGATGCGAAAAGGCTCGAGGACGCGGAGCAGTGGGATGCCGCTATCCAGAAATACAACGCGATTCTCGATGTCGATGCCGATTTGACGTTCGCGCACGAAGGTCTTGTGCGGGCCAACGGGCGTCATGCCCTGCACGTGAAACTCGAGGGATGGATTGCCGATCCCGATAGACTCAGCGAGCCCTCGACCATGCAGGCCGCGACCAAGATGCTGCTCGACATCACCCGTATGCCATCCGTAGGGCCGCGGCTCGAAGACCAGAAAAACCAGTTGTCCCGTTTGCTGAAGCGGGCAGTGACGCCATTGACCGTACGATTGATTTCCGATAACGCAACGGATGTTGTGATATTCAGGGTTGGTAAACTAGGGCGTTTCGAATCACAGGAGATAAGCCTTCGACCCGGTACCTATGTCGCCGTCGGAAGTCGGCCCGGCTATCGCGACGTCCGGATCGAGTTCAGAGTATCTCCAGAGATTGAGCTTCAACCCGTGGTCGTCCGTTGCGAGGAAAGAATTTGAGTTTTGACGCCGTAGTAATTCTCGATGCAGAAGGCGAACGGCGAATAGACATCGAACGCCTGCCACTGCGCGTCGGCACCGGCAGTGAATGCGAGCTGAGATTGCCTGGTCCGGGCGGCGGCCCCGTCGCATTGCTCGACCTGTTGGATGATGCTCCGTTTGTACAAC
>JBHIDG010000458.1:0-2441 GCA_046760025.1 Woeseia sp.
AACTTCGGCTACAGGCCTTCGGCGTGACAGAGCCGGACAGCGGTACCGACACGGCGTCCATCAAGACGACGGCCAGAGCCGAGGGCGACAAGTATGTCGTCTCGGGCCAGAAGATCTGGACATCCAGGGCGGAACACTCGGATCTGATGCTGCTGCTCGCGAGGACGGCGCCCGAGGCCGAATCCGGCAAACGCACGGATGGCCTCTCCGTGTTCGTCGTCGACATGCGCGATGCGAAGAATCGCGGCATGACCATACGGCCGATCAGGACGATGATGAATCATTCGACCACCGAAGTGTTTTTCGAAAACGTGGAAGTGCCGGCAGAAAACCTGATCGGCGACGAGGGCAAGGGATTCCGGTACATCCTCTCGGGGATGAATGCGGAACGCGTACTCATTGCGTCTGAATGCATCGGCGATGCGAAGTGGTTTATCGACAAGGCGGCGCAATACGCGAACGAGCGCGTGGTGTTCGACCGGCCGATCGGCCAGAACCAGGGCATCCAGTTTCCGATCGCCGGAGTATATGCGCAGACCCGGGCGGCGGAGTTGATGGTCCGCGAGGCGGCGTCACGCTACGATGCCTCAGAGGATTGCGGAGCGGAGGCCAACATGGCGAAGCTGCTCGCGGCGGATGCATCCAAGGCTGCCGGCGAAGCCTGCATCGAGACTCACGGCGGGTTCGGCTTCGCGGCGGAATACGACATCGAGAGAAGGTATCGCGAAGCCTGCCTGCATCAGGTGGCTCCCGTATCGAGGAACATGATACTGAGCTACCTCGCGGTTCACGTGCTCGGGCTGCCCCGGTCATATTGAAGAGTCGCACGTGGATCTGCCCCTCAACGATATCCGGGTGGTCGCCGTCGAGCAGGCGGTAGCCGCGCCGTATTGCACATCAAGACTGGCCGATGCCGGCGCGCGGGTCATCAAGGTCGAGCGGCCGGAGGGGGACTTTGCGCGCGAGTATGACGATCTCGCGAAAGGCTTGAGCAGCTATTTCGTGTGGCTGAACCGCGGGAAGGAATCGGTCGTGCTGGATCTTCGCGACGATGAATGTCGCAAACGACTGGAACAACTGCTGAGAGAAGCCGACGTCTTTGTACAGAATCTGAAACCCGGCGCGCTGGACAGACTGGGGTTCTCGATTGCGCGACTGAGGCGGGAGTACCCGCCCCTGATCTGTTGCTCGATCAGCGGCTACGGCGATGAAGGGCCGCTGTCGGACAGAAAGGCCTACGATCTGCTCGTGCAGGCCGAGTCGGGGCTGTCGTCGGTCACCGGGAATGCCCAGGGCTGCGCCCGGGTGGGTATTTCCATTGCCGACCTCGCCACCGGCGCCGTGGCTCACTCGGCGATTCTCGAAGCCCTGCTCGGACGCACAAGATCGGGCGCCGGCACCGACATCCGCGTATCGATGTTCGATGTGATGGCGGACTGGCTGACGGTGCCGCTTCTGCAGGCTGAAGCGGGCAGGCCGCCTGTTCGCGCCGGGCTCGCCCATCCCTCGATCGCCCCGTACGGCGCGTTTGACACCAGAGACGCTGACCAGTTACTGATTTCGATTCAGAGCGACCGGGAATGGGCGGCGCTGTGTGAGCAAGTGCTCGAACGCCCGGAGCTTGCCGAGGACGAACGATTCCGGACCAACATCGACCGGGTCGGGCACCGCGCCGCTACCGACGACGCGGTATCACAGGTATTCGCGTGCCTTACTTCCGACGAACTGCAGGAACGCCTGGCATCGGCAGGCATCGCCTACGCCAGGGTGAACGACATGAGCGATCTTTCCGGTCATCCTCACCTGCGCCGCGTGCAGGTCGGCACCGCGGCCGGCACTGTTTCGTTGCCTGCTCCGGCACCGGTCTTCGACGGCGTCCCGCGCCGTCTCGGCGCGGTCCCGGACCTCGCTACGGATGCCGATCATGATTGACAGACTCGTTCTGCACGACGCCATTAATGACGAATGGCTGATCTTTACCCAGCCGGTTGACGTCTTGCAGGCGCGAGATCCCGGGGACGTTCTCCCGGTACTGATCGAGGTCGAGCGGCGGGTCAATCGGGACAATCTGACTGCGGCCGGTTTTGTCGGCTATGAGGCAGCAAGCGGGTTCGATCCGGCATATGTGACGCGCAAGGACCCTCGCCTGCCACTCGTTCACTTCGGTCTTTTCTCCGAGCTTCGACGGTGTGACAGCCTGGAGCGCCCGGAGGCCGGGCCGGAAGAGTCGACGCTCTGGCAGATGACAGACTCTCGACAAGAATATGCCGACAAACTTTCAGCCATCAAGCGCCAGATCGAGCTCGGCAACACCTATCAGATCAATTACACGGTGCGCAAAAAGGCGATCGATATCGTCGATCCCTGGGCCTTTTTCTTAAAGACTGCGGCGGACGCTCCGTATGCCGCCTATATAGAGTGTGACGATCATGCAATCGTCT
>JBHIDG010000459.1:0-2434 GCA_046760025.1 Woeseia sp.
CCGCATGACCGACATCACCAATGAGCCGCCAGATACCGAGGAACTCACCACGGGAGCTTGCAGGCGCGAGATCCGAACCCAGTGTCAGTAACAAACCCGTGCCCAAACCGTTTGCGAAACCTGACAGCAGCGAGACGGCAAGTAGAGAATAATAACCCTGGGTCACTGGCAGCAAGGCCAGAGACACGGCAAACAGCACCAGGCACGGAACTCCCGTCCATTTGCGGCCGTAGCGATCCATCACCATGCCTACGGGAAAAAACAGGGCCGCATCCACCACGGCGGACAGCGAGACGATCAGCCCGATGGCGCTGATATTCAGACCCAGAAAATAGCCGAACAGAGGTATCAGGAGCACGCGCGCGGAACGCATGAGCTGCAGCCCGACCGATGCCGACCCTCCTGTCGCCAGGATGCGCGCGCGCGATCTTACGATATTTGAAATACGTGCCAGATGCGCACTTCCGGGTTGTACTGCCGGACGCACATTACGCGCGAAGGCTATTACAACGAGCGCTGCGAAGCTCATACTCAAGGCCAGGATCATGAATGCAATCCTGAAGCCGAAGACCTGGGCCACGATCGCGCCTAGGGCCGGGCCAATGATGCCGCCCAGGCGCATGGTACCTGCCATCACCGCAATCGCACGCCCCCGTTCACCAATATTGCTGGAGCCTGTGATGTAGGACTGCCGCCCGATCATCCAGGCGGCAAAGCCCGCACCCGACAGGATGGCGGCCAAGCCTAAGACCCAGGGATTGGCCGATAGCGCGAACAGCCCGGCGCTGACTGTCATTGAGACAAGCCCGGACAACAGGACCGGCTTGTCGCCCAGGCGCGCCAGCAGAATACCAACGGGAAGATCAAACAAGAGCATGCCGACGCCGCGCAGTCCGACAAGCAAGGCGGCAACGGATGCGCCACCACCCGTCTCCAAAACATACAGGGGCACCAGCACCAACAAGGCGTTGAGACTGGTGGAGCTGATCAGTGTAGGAACGTAAATGGGCAGCAGCAGACTTCGGTACACAGAGCTGGTCGCTGCTTGCTCGCTCACAGACTATGTCCCTTATCGCGAATTGCCTCCTGCGACAGAACCAATGTGCACCGCCCCGTATCGGCTACAAGGCGATCGCTGCAGACATTGGAAAACAAGCAGGCTAGGCCGAATTATGCAGCCGATTGCAGCTTAAGGTTTCATATGCCGGTCGAAGAAGGCAATGCTGTCATTTACCGCCTCGAGCTGCACCGGATCGGGATCATAGACGCCCTCGTCATTTCGCTGCACATAGACGAACCCGTGGACATCGTGCTCGTAAGTCTTCCACTCGGCTTCCTTGCCCGCCTCGTGCAGCAGATCGTAACCGACCCTGAAGATGCCCTGCAGTTCGTCGCTGTTGCGACCCTGCACGAAGATCGGCGTTTGGATCGTGCTGATCCGCTCAAGTGCCACGTCCAGAGTGATCCGCCCACGAACCTTTTCGGTTTCACGCATCAGCATGCTCTCGATATCGCGCAAACCGGTCTCCGGATTGACGTGCGCCGTATCATCGGGCTTGAGCGCGAGGAACTCGTGGTTTGCGGGCTCGCTGGCGATGGCCGCGGTAAGGCCCCCGTATTCCGAGGTGATCTTGAAAGCCATTTCACCGCCATGACTCATGCCCATGTAGCCGACCCGGTCGGGATCGACGTACGGAAGGGTCTTGACGTACTCGATGATGGAGATCACATCCTCATATTCGAGCGGGCCGCGATTCAACAGCTGTCGGCCCTGGCGAACATCCTGGATCAGCTTGCCGTAGTTGTCATAGGCCAGTTCCACCTCGGCTCGGTAGCGCGTCCAGGCCACTGCGTATCCGGCCTCGACGAACTGCTCCTGCGTCCAGCTCCGATTCTCGGTCGCGTCACGTACCCACGCCATACCGCCGCCGCCGTTCCCCGAGGCAAACAGGATGATTGGAAACGGGCCCGCACCGCTGGGCTTGCGTATGCCTATCGGCGTGTAAAGCCCGTCAATGGTCTCGACATAAGCAAGATGGACCGGGATATCGGAACCCTTGACCGGTTCCGTGATGACGACCCGCATCGGATCGATACCCGGGGCCGCAGCGGTCGGCGTGCCAATTTCTCCCTGACACGCGGCGATGGCCGTCGCCGCAGCAACGGCCAGCATAGAAGTCTTTTTGTGTAATGCACGACTGCTAGTCACGATAGTCTCTCCGTCAGACGGCCGCCTCGCATGGACCTGTTCAAGGGCCAATTCCGACCTATAGTACCGATTGAATGTTGGACAACGCAAACGATTGCAGCCTGGGCAAACCGGGACATTACGGAAGCCGTACCGATCTGCGCGGTGAGCCCGGCTTGCAGTTGCTGCTTATCACCCGAACAACAGCGAAGGGTGCATGTGCAGATTCATGATCTTGCTGTAGAG
>JBHIDG010000460.1:0-2420 GCA_046760025.1 Woeseia sp.
TTGATGAAGTCCGCCTGCAGGGTATCCGAACTGTTGATGACGGGCGTCACCTTGCCGGCCGCGTATTCCGGATAGGCCGCGCTCGAGTAGTAACCCGACGGATAACCAAGCTGGAAGAAATGCAGATTCTTTGCCGGATAAAGCGCCAGCAGGTCTGCGAAATGCCCGGCGACGACGCCCGGATCCTGCACCAGCCCGTTCTCCAGCGGATAATAGGATACCCCGACGGCGTCGCTCGTAGCATTCAACTGCTGGTAGTAGACGCTCGCACCCGGATCCAGCAATCCCTTGTGCGTCACTTCGACGGTAACGGTCAGCGGCGTCTTGCCCGGATAGAGCTGCCCATAGGCGGTGCGCGCATAATCACTCACCTGTTGATAGAACGTCAGATACTGCTGCCGCCTTACCACATCGATGAGATGCAGATCGACTTCCGAGCCGATCGCGAGCGCCGTAATGTCGATGTCGGGAATCTTTCCGAAGACGTGATCGAGAAATGCCTTGAATCTATCGATCATGGCCGGATCATCGAATGGCACATTTTCGAACCCCGGCGGCGCCATCTTTGCCAGCGTCGTGATCGGGCGCAGCATAAGGCTCAGCCTGGTATTCGTATTCCGGTAGCAGCCGTTGGCAATGGAGAGGAAATCGGTGGCCGGATCGTTCGCGTATATCGGCGACGGCGGAACCGTCGTCAGGTC
The DNA here is from genome assembly GCA_046760025.1 of Woeseia sp. Classification (GTDB taxonomy): domain Bacteria; phylum Pseudomonadota; class Gammaproteobacteria; order Steroidobacterales; family Woeseiaceae; genus JACZWL01. The sequence goes on from JBHIDG010000460.1 coordinate 702, forward strand.
CGTTCCGATATCGATGGCGTTCCAGTCGACGGACAGGCTGGCGGAATCCATGCCGATAGTCTGGGCGAGATTGAAGGCGCCGGCGAAATCGCCATTCGCCGGTTCACTCGTCTGGATCTCGAGAAGTCGATTGCCCTTGGCGACGATGCCCGGCCCGCTGCCGCCGGTGTTACCGGAATTTCCGTAACTGCCCCCGCCGCCACAGGCAGCAAATAGCAACAATGCGAGACATAGAATGAATGACTGCCGTAGCTGTAGCATTGCTCCACACCACTTGCTTATCCGTACCCGGCATTAGTGCGCCACGGCACCATGCCGTTTACCCGAAATCGCAAGTCGTATACCGGACAAGATCATAGAGCGCCAACCGTCGATCGGGCGTGATTGCGGTCACGGACAGGGCGATACTTCGGTTGTCCCCGCAGCGGCATGAGTGTTATGTCCAATTTGAGTAAACCGCGCACGACATTGTTGCACTAACCGGGCAATGAACCTGTGCGATGCGATACGACAGGCAACTGGTGCGAAATCGGTTACGGTAAACCGATCGCCGGACAAGCGCACAAAGGAATTAGACCTACGCAATGAGCCTGGATGGAATTTCCGATGTTGACCTGGTTAAGCGATTTAGATCCGGCGATCCGGACGCGTTCGATGCCATCGTACGCCGGTTCCAGGACCGGATCTTCCGCCTTGCCTGTGTGTGGCTCTTTGACAGGCAACAAGCCGGCGATGCGACTCAGGAGGTGTTGCTGCGCGGATTCAGGGGACTGCGGTCCTTCCGTTTTCGCTCGGCGCCGTTTACCTGGCTCTACCGGACAACGAAGAATGTCTGCAACGAGTTCAATCGCAAGCGTCGCGGTGAACCGCTCGCCGATGAGCCCGACGATCCGTCGCCGGCGCCGGAACAGCAAGTTGCCGAGTGCCAGGCGGCTCGCAAGGTCCGGCAGCTGGTCTCGGGCTTGCCCGAGCGCCAACGCGAGGTCGTGATGCTGCGTGTATTCGAGGATTTGTCGGTGGCAGAGACGGCCAGAGCCATGCGCTGTCGCGAAGGCACCGTAAAAGCGCTGCTCCACAAGGCGACGAAACGACTGAGGCTGAATCTGCAACAGGCGGACACAGAGCGATGAGAGATGACCTGGACCAACTGAAGCGTGACTATCGGCGTATCAAAGCGCCGCCCTATCTCGCGGCCCGAATAAGAGCCCAGGCGGCGGAGGCTCCGGCGTATCGCCGCAGATGGCGTCCCGCCATTGCCGCCGTGGCGGTGGCCGTGGCGGTGATCGTGCTGGCACCGCTGCTGCAAAAGGAGCCGTCCACTCAGACAACGCGGTCATCCTCACTGACAATGCTGTCTCGCATAGCGCCGCATAAGCCTGTGGTACCCGCTCCGAGCCTGTCCAGGGTTCGAAGCGTAACGTCACCGGCGTTACCGTCCAGACCATTGCTGAAACCAACGCCAAAATCACAAACATTTTTTGACACTGACGTACTGAAGGAGACAGATCATGCATACATTTAAGACACTGACTATCGGAATCGTCGCAACGTTGATGCTCGCAAGCTCTCCCGCGAGTCGCGCGCAGACGACGGATGAGCTGCATCTGATGCAGACATTCCTCGAAATCATGACCGAATATTTCGGCGTTATCGAATCGACCCATGAGATCAGCTCGAACGCGGAAAAAGCGGCCATCCTGCAGATGCAGAAGATTCAGG
>JBHIDG010000461.1:0-2408 GCA_046760025.1 Woeseia sp.
GCAGTTACAGGAAAGCTCCGATGAGACGGTTGACTGGTCACGCCTGGTGCATGAGCCGGTCGTCGTGCCGGAAAGCGCTCCCCTAAACGTGCTGCTGAGAACTTTTAAAGCGGCTCAACGGCACATGGCGATCGTCGTCGACGAATACGGAGACATCCAGGGCATTGTCACGCTCGAAGACGTGCTGGAGGAGATCGTCGGTGACATCGTCGATGAAAGTGATCAGCCGGTAGAGGACCTGTGGCCTCAGAAAGATGGGTCAGTCCATGCACTGGCGTCAATAGAACTGCGCAAGTTGTGCCGGCAGCTGGATGTCGAGTTACCGCCTGACACTGGGGTAACGAGGCTGGGCGGGCTAGTCACGGAGCTGCTCGGACGGGTTCCGATAAAAGGGGATACCATGGATTGGAATGACTGTCGGCTCGAGGTACTTTCGGCAAGCCGCTGGAGCGCGGAGCTGGTCTCGATAAAAAAGAATGCGTGACCGTTAGAGCAAACACCAATCTTTCGGTCCCGCATGTACCCAATCGGCCCTATCAGCCCGGACATTTCCTATTTGTTTGAACGCAGTGTTGAAGTCAGAATCTGTCGATCCAATCCATCGCCGGCCAATTCGATTTAACGGTGACTTTTTGGACAAGGCATTCTAAGTGCCTGAAAATCTTGGCGGGCAAGATAGTGATTGCCCGTTGCTCACCTTGCGTAACCAATTGCTATTCCAGCGGAAATCGCACGCGCCGAAGGCGGGCTTTTTGGACAATTGGTGCTTTTTTTGGACAGGTGGTCCGTCGCTCAATTCAAGCTATGTGATTGAAATCATTGGTGGTGATGGGCGGACTTGAACCGCCGACCTACGGATTATGAATCCAAGTCCTGATCTTACCCAACGATCTGATCCGCCGAGTGATTCTCCATCGGCGTTGTCCAAAAAAACACCCGATTTTTGCGCAATTTCTGGCAGTTTTGCCCGATTTCAGCCCCGAGTTTTGGACAGTTTGGTGACTGGCCGAGTTTTGGACAGTTTCCTGTCTCCCAAGCCGCTACAGATCGCTCGGGGCGTAGGTACCTATGCTGGGGTCCTAATTTTGAAAATAGTTGTAAAGAATTCGGCCATAATACTATTGGCGACAAGCTCGCCAGTCTCTGCAAGCGCTCCGCGACTTAGCTCGCTTTTGCGCCGACAAGTTCGTCGAGCAACAACGTTTTCGCCCAGATGCAGCTTTTGCCTTAACTGCAGCACTCAGCTCTGCTCTTCTTCTTCGATGATCTGCTGGATCTGATCGGCACTGATGTCGGACTGCTCGGTTTTGGAGTACACGGTAACCAAAAGCACTGCATCACGATCAGCGAGATAGTAAATCACACGATAACCGCCGCGCTTCCCGCGGCCGGCATCGGTGTTGCGCACACGCGCTTTATAGACGGTGTAGCCAATACATTGGATTTGATCTCCCGGCGTATCGCCGGCGCTGAGGGCCTCGATAAGTGGTTCGATATCGGTGCGGATGCGGCGGTACTTTCGACGGAGGCGCTTGAGTTGGCGTTTGAAAGCCTCAGCGTAATGAACCGCCACAAGTCAATCAGCGTCGATGCCGTCCCACAGCGTGTCAACGGGCTTGACACGGCCTGCCTTCACGTCCTGCCAACCTTCACGGAAGGATTCGGCGGCGGTTGGCCAGGGCTCGTCTTCCTCGATGCCTTTGCGGAACGACTGGACAAGCCTGAGCAGCAATGGCCGGTAACGGGCCGGCGTCTGCTCGATCTCGGCATGGAGCTTTTCAGTGGTGTCAGGGCGTTTCGCACTCATAGCGGACATTTTAGCGGCTTTCGGTAACTTTAGCTGCGAACTGCTCCCGGGATTGATTGCTGACGCCAAAGCGGCACCCTGATTGAATGCCGCAGCCCCCGCAGGCTAATACCAGGTAGGCAGAGAGCATGGGGCTGGAGCCTTCGCCGCGCAAGCGGGTAAAGATACCGTGATCGTCCATAAAACAACAAAACAACAATATGACGCCCGATATGACGCCGCAACGAGACCGGAAAGGCCCGGAACTGAACTAAACCTATGTTAAGACACGCCTACAGGTTCTGCGGGAGTTGTGCCTATAGGGTGCCCAAAATTAACTCATGTATGAATCAATCACAAATCATCTGTTGAATTGGCTGCTGGTAGCGCCGATATCGGTTTGTTTCGCCGGCAGCTTTATCGGTGGCACCGCCGTTATCCTGATCTTGGCCTCCTTCGGCGGATCCGCGGGCATCCCTTGGTGGCCAATTCTGGTGGGGGCGTTTCTGGGCAACTACGCGTCGGATATCGGCTGGTTCGCCCTGGCACGGTCACGGTTGGCTAACTGGTTGCGCACAAGTCGGCTCTTTAAAGAGCAGAGTGAACAAGTAAGCCGCTTACG
>JBHIDG010000462.1:0-2378 GCA_046760025.1 Woeseia sp.
CTCGGCGCGGTCGTCCACGGCAATTGTCTCCAGATGTCCGCTGGGCTCGTGGCCGAGCGCCTCGGGGCGAAGCCGTACGATCGTGAAACCCATAATCTCGCCGTCGTCATTCTCTGCGACGTGCACCAAGCAGTCCTCGACCTTTCCGTTTGTCCAGGCGCGAAGCAGTTTCGCGTCATCCTGCCAGAGCTGCTCAGGGGTCCGGGAGTCAGGAATATCGAATGCCGCCAGCCGGGGCATCAGCGCCAGGATGGCTTCACCGTCTCCTGTTCTTGCTTCCCGTATCGTGCAGTTCATTCGTCTTGAGTTCTCGGCTAAATGAATCACATCCGCAGACACCAGATTCGTCAGATGCCCGAGCCGCATCCGGATCACGAAGATCTCCCCCCGTTTTGTTCGTGCTATCAGATTTGAGACATCCGCCTGCGGAGTATAGCCGGTTGAATCTCTGCTCAGGCCGCCTGACCGAACGGATATCCCATGAATACGAGATAGCCCAGCATTCCCGAGACTATGCCGAAATAATACGCCACCCAATGATCACTTCCACCTGACGCATTCATGAAGCCTCGCAATGCCCCTGGGGCGTATAGCAGGGCCGATAAACCCCCCGATATGATCAATTCCGAAATCGGGGCGAATCGAAGCGAATCCAGGTTTCGGATCAGCACCATGATCAACACGCCGAATATGAGCGCAATGATGAAGGCTGGCACTGCGGGCAGGGATGAGAGCCGATCGAAAAGGCTGCGATTGAATACTGCAATGAAGCCACCGACCACCAGCGGCAGCAGGACGCCAGCCGTGCTGCGTACGCCTGCTGCAAATGATTCGCCAAAAGACGAAATCACAAGATAGGCGCAAATCATGCTAAGGCTGCCCAGAGTCGCCAACATCACGACAATGCGCACGAACTCGTATGGTGCAGTTCTGTTTCTGTTCACGGTGTTCTCCGAAATCAGCGTTTCCGGCCGAACCGAAAGTGAAACATGAGCATGAGGCCGAGAACTACGAGGATCAGAATGCCATAGGTTGACCGTGCTGAGACAGTCCCTCCGACCTGAATGGTTTCGTAAATGCCCGCGCGCTCCAGCGTATAGATTGCGGCCAGGCCGACGAAGAGGAGGACGGGCAGCAACATCTGAACGCCGGCGTATGCGGAAAGTCTGTCCCGACGCCGCCATATTGCCAGGCCGGTGAGGTTGGCCAGGATAAACAAGCCGATGACGATGAGCGCCGTATTGACGTCGGCGCGGAATGACAGGATGCCGGCAACCAGGATCCAGACGGATCCGCCGAGTTGAGCGCCCAGCCAACCGCCGAGGTTCCATTGCATGCGATCAGGTTCGGCCATGGGATTGACCTCCGGCCGCAGATTCCGCCGCCAGACTCTGAAGGTCGTCCGATCCGATTTCAAGCGGGACCGATAATGCGTTGTAGTAGCCCTCTGCAGCCTGGACCCAGGTAATCTCCACAATTTCTCGTTCATTGAAGTGGCGCCTGAGATTGTCGAAAGTCGAATCGCTGACCTCACGGGCATTTGCTTCCTCTACATATGACAAGGCCGCCTTCTCGCGGGCGGTGAACGCCCCGCTCTCTTGGAAGCGATCGAGACGGCGAAACTTGTCCAGCCCCAGACGTTTCTTCACGGCCATGGCGAGCGCGATGTCCCTGCAGAAACTGCAGCCATTCAACATCGATATGTATGTCTTGATCAGGGTAATCAACGATTCGTCCAGGCTGAGTCGCGCAGCCATCGTCTTCTCGATCTGCTGCGATACCCACATCAGGCCGGGATTTCGCGCATAGACAACCTTGAGGGGCGTGATCACTTTGCCGAAGCGGCGCCTGGAGATCCAGTAAGCGATCCTTGACATGATGTATTTCGGGTTGTCAATCGGTTCCAGTCTCATCGGATTTCACGCGGCATTTGCTTCGATCCATTCTCCGTAGGCAGCATAAACCTGCTCGAACGCGAAGGCATGTATCGCGGGCAGGTCGTAGGAGTGCAGCTCCCGAATCGCGTCCTCAATTTCCGTGTAGCGTTGGTTCACCGTTTTGAACAACACGCGATACTCCTTGTCGTTCTGTACCTCGTCGTTCCACGTGTAGAAGCTCTCGATTACTGAGATCTGTGCGCAAGCAGCCAGCTTGCGTTCGACCAGGGCGCGAGCCAACGATTGCGCCTCGACGATACTGCCAATTGTGGTGACGACCGCGATACAGTTCATTCTCACACTCCTACTCGCCGATATCCTCATCCCAAAGCGCGGCGTTTTCCCGGACGAAGTGCCGCATCAGATTGAAGCACTCCATGTTGTCAATCACATTCAACTGAACGCCGCGCGATCGCATATATTCCTCGGGCCCCTGAAACG
>JBHIDG010000463.1:0-2376 GCA_046760025.1 Woeseia sp.
ACAGCACCTGTACGCCTTTTTCTCCGGCTTCCTCGATAAACGGCTTGTGCGCTTGCAGCATCAGGTCCCGGATCTGATCCGGCTCCATCGTCGACGCGTCGCCCTTGAGCGCCATCTGAATCAATCCGCACTTGAGTCTTGCCATGATGTCCCTCTGGCTTTTTGTCCTTTCAAACCGCTAAGGATACGCTCTTCGGCCATCCCGGCACAGCCTGCTGATGGACAAAAGCCTGCTTTTTCAATAGCTCTTGGCGCTTTACTCGAATGTTGTCCAGGAACCGTGCATCGGATTCGGCAGCACGTACCAGCCGGCACCCCAGTACCTCTCGTACAGCTCGGTCTGCTTCTGGCGGCTGGCCAGCGTCGCTGCCTCCGTGCAAGGCTTGTGGACTTTTTTGCGTACGCAGGGAATGAAGTCGCTCAGATCGTCGCCGATCACCATGACGATCCGGTAATCCTGTGCGATGAGATTTCGTCGAATGACCTTTTCCCGGTCCCAGTCGGGCCTCTCGTTCGCCAGCATTACGTTATCTGAATCCGCCGGAATTCCCGCCTCGACGAGGTCGCCGACCGTGACAGCCTCCTGCGGGCAGGATTCGTAAACACCCTCTATGGGTTCGCAGGGACGATTGGTAAGGAAAAACACCTCGACCCCTTGTTCCCTCGCCAGCCTGACAAACGCCGGCGCGCCCGGAACGGGGGTGGATGCGTTGTTCGCATTCCACTCATGCAGCTTGGCATTCGTGAACGGCGGTTCGAAGGTCGCCTGGAATTCCACATGGTTAACCAAAGTCTCATCGACGTCGAAGATAATGGCCGGAGGAAGCTGCCCGTAATTACTTTGCCCCGGCAGCGCCGTCCACGACTTGTCGGCGAGGAGTCCGGCAAGGTCGTCACCCGCTGCTCGGTAAACCTGCATCGTTATTGCATCGAACTCCGCGGCATCACGCACCCAGAGGATCCCCCGGTCCAGTCGCGAACGGGAAGCGTCATCCGACGAACATGCGAACAACAGGATTGTTACCTGTATTATCAAAAGCAGAATGACCGGCGTTATTCTCATCTCTATTTCCCGAACATAATAAAACGACCCATTATAATGAATGGCCACGTGTCATAAAATCAGACCAGGACGATGATTAGGACAAATAATTACTTGCTCGTGCTCGCCGTTTGTCTGGCGGCTTGCTCACCGCAGACGGAAAGCGCGACCGACCCGGTATCTGCTCCGGGGACGCTGACTTTTATTCACCTCAACGACACGTACCGAATCGATGCCGTCGAAGACGGACATGCGGGCGGGTTCGGCCGCGTCGTCACAATAATTCGTGAGCTGCAAGAAGAGGGAAATGAAGTTCGCATTCTTCACGGCGGCGATTTTCTGTTCCCGTCGCTCGAGAGCCAGCTCTGGTTTGGTGCGCAAATGGTCGATGCACTCAACTTCATGGACGATATCGCGCCCATGTATGTGGTGCCGGGGAATCACGAGTTCGATCCGAGAGGCCCGGAGCCGGTCATTAACGCGGTTCGTCAGTCCCGCTTCGACTGGCTGGGGGACAACCTGCAACTCGTTACGGGGCAGGATGATGTTGACCAGAGCCTGCATACTGGATTCATCACGGAATTCACTAACCAGAGAATCGGCATCTTCGCCCTGACACTGCACGTTGATCACGGCGGCAACGATCGGGACTACGCGCCGGTCGAGAAGGACTATCTGGCGGTTGCCAGGAAGTCCATTGAGCAACTGGAGGCAGAAGATGTAGACGCAATTATCGGCCTTACGCATCTGCATCTGGAAACGGATAAGAAAATTGCAAAGCTGAAGGCAGGACATCCGCGATTCCTGTTCATTGCCGGCGGTCACGAACACGAACCGGAGCATGTGGAAGCAACTGAGGACGCCGCCGAGATTGTCAAGGGCGCATCGAACGCGCGGATGATCTGGCGGATAGATGTCAGCTTTCCAAAAGACGGGCTTCCGGAAGTCGCTACGCAAAGCGTCAAGGTAGACGACACCATTACTGCCGACCGGGACTACGGGAGATTACAGTCGAAATGGCGGCAAAAGCTGCTCGAGACGATGCCGTTCCTGCCGGCACGGATCGGCACGGCGGCCGTGCGGCTCGATGCCAGGGAAGTAAAGATAAGAAACGCGGAAAGCAACTGGGGCAATTTCATCGCCGACCAGATGCGTACGGCGTTCGGGGAGCCTGCTGCGGATTTCGCATTCGTCAATTCGGGAAGTCTGCGCATCGACGACTACATCGCCGACGACATCACCTTCGAGGACATCGGCCGGACGTTCGGGTTCTCCTCATACCTGAGGCATCTGGTCCTGACCGGCACGGCCTTCAGGGCAGTGATGGAGGCCGG
>JBHIDG010000464.1:0-2375 GCA_046760025.1 Woeseia sp.
GATCACCTCGACGCGCACCGTTTATCGCGCACTTTTTTCGATTTCGGACGAGGAGGTTGCCATGGGCCCGACAGCAGGCTCATACCCTGATATCAAGAACAACGCACATGAATCGCCGGATCGCCCTGATGGGCGGACAGCCGTCGTCGCTGCGCGGCGCCGATTCCTGAGTATTGCCACTGCAGCCATCGGCGTTGGTGGTCTTGGATTTGCTGCGGTGCCGTTGTTGAGGTCGCTGCGCCCCAGTGCCAAGGCACAGGCAAGAGGGGGCCCGATCAAGGTCGACATCAGCCGGCTTGAACCGGGCGAGCAGATTACGGGCGTCTGGCGTGGTCGGCCAGTTTGGGTACTGCGCCGAACGGCGGATATTCTGGCGCGCATGAGCGATGAACACTGGCTCGAGCGATTGCGCGATCCGAACTCAACCGTTGAATCTCAGCAACCAGCGTACGCCCGAAACGCCACTCGTTCGATCCGCCCCGATATCTTCGTCGCCGTCGCGCTATGTACTCACCTCGGATGCGTGCCAAACATCAGGCCCGACGCAGGTGACCCGGCTCTGGGTGAATACTGGGCGGGCGGCTATTTTTGCCCGTGCCACGGATCTCTGTTCGATTTTGCGGGCCGGGTGACCAGGAACGTACCGGCGCCCGTCAACCTGCTGGTTCCACCGCATCGATTCCTCGGGCCCGACATGGTCGAGATCGGAGTCGACAATGCCTGACGCAGCAAGGAATTCACCGGTAATTCCGGATGAGGCCAGACGGCCCGGCGCACCGGAGCTTCCACCGGGCCGGCCGCGTCCCGGCGACGAGTGCATTGAACTTGCATGCCATGACGTCGTGCGTCTTTCGCCGGAAACGCCGCGTATCCGATGGGGAGACGATACGTTTTATGATCACTCAACCTGAACCGGAGGCGAGAATGCAGCAGCTTAATCTGAGAATTGAAAACCTGAGCGGTATTCGGAGCGCCAAGCGGCTTGAATCCGCATTGCGGCAGTCCGCCGGAGTCGCGCTGGCACATGTCAATCTTGCCGAAAAGGCCGCATTCATAGAATACGATCCCGACGAGGTCGATGTACGTACGCTTACCGGCGTGTTCCGCGAACAAGGTCTCGCGCCCGGCGCGAGCAAGACCCGAATGGCTGTGGAGGGGATGCACTGCGCCTCTTGCGTGGCCCAGGTCGAATCCGCGCTGACGAAGACCCCCGGCGTAGTTTCAGCTTCCGTGAATGCGGCTACAGCGGAGGCGGATATCGAATATCGACCTGCATTGATCGACGTCGAGGGCCTGAGCCATGCAGTGGAGCAAAGCGGTTACCGGCTCGGTCCTGCGATGGCGGCGAGCACTGCGAGCGTAGACAAGCACGCCGATGAACAGTTGGCGGAATATCGCCGATTGATGAGGAAATTCTGGTTTGCGGCGACAATTTCGATTCCCGTGATGTTTTTCAGCTACCCCGATTTCATTCCCGGCCTGCGTGACTGGATGCCGATGGGCAGTGACAATCGTCGTATCGTGTGGGGGCTGCTCGGCCTTATCACGGTGCCGGTACTGTTCTGGGCCGGCTCACAGTTTTACACGGGCATGTGGGCAGCGCTAAAACACCGCAGCGCCAATATGCACACGCTGATCGCTTCAGGTATCAGCGCGGCCTTCCTGTATTCGGCCGTCGCAGTCGTTTTTCCGCAGTGGTTTCCAGAGCAAGCGCTGGCCGAAGCGTTCTGGGATGTCTCCACCGTCGTCGTGGCCCTGGTCGTCCTGGGCATGGCGCTCGAAGTCAAAGCCAAGGGCAAGACTTCGGAGGCAATCAAGAAGCTCGTCGGCCTGCAGGCGAAGACCGCCCGTGTCGTGCGCGACGGCGAAGAAATCGATATTCCGGTTGAAGAGGTCGTGACCGGCGATCGAATCGTGGTTCGCCCCGGAGAAAAGATCCCGGTCGACGGCGTCGTCACCGACGGCTCCAGCAGTATCGACGAATCCATGATTACCGGTGAGTCGATCCCGGTCGAAAAACGCGAGGGCGATGAGGTTATCGGTGCCACGCTGAACAAGACGGGCAGCTTCACTTTCGAAGCGACCAAAGTAGGCAAAGATACCGCGCTGGCCAACATTATCCGCATGGTGCAGGATGCGCAGGGGTCGAAAGCGCCGATACAGCGTGTGGTCGATCAGGTGGCGGCATATTTTGTCCCGACAGTCATGATTCTCGGCATTCTCGCTTTCATGGTCTGGTACAACGTCGGCCCGGATCCACGCATTGTTTACGCAGTAATCGTGTTGGTGACGACGCTGATCATCGCCTGCCCCTGTGCATTGGGCTTGGCGACGCCGACATCCTTAACTGTCGGCATCGGCAAAGGTGCGGAAAA
>JBHIDG010000465.1:0-2368 GCA_046760025.1 Woeseia sp.
GACAGTACAGCGGCGATCCTGCGCGAATCCATCCGTGAAACTGCCGCGACACTCGACGGTAACAACCGGGTACTTGCATTCGGTTGCACCGGCAGTGCCGAGCTCGAGCGGACGTCGGCAGCCGGCAACGCGGTAGTCCAGACGCGCTGCATGGGGCAGCTGTCGCCAACATTTGTCGACTACGTGCTGAGCCGTGGATTCGCCGACGGGGTTCTTTTGCTGGGATGCGATGACGGCGCCTGCAAGTACCGTTACGGTACCCGGTGGACCGAGCAACGAATTGCGAGGGAGCGTGATCCGCGGCTGAGAAAACGCATTGACAATCAGAGAGTGGCATGTGCCTGGCAGCAGCCGTGGATGAATCGGGGCGACGTGGTGAAAATTAGTGCCGAGTTTCAGGCGTCACTCGAAGAGCGAGGCGACCGGTGAAGTACATCGCGCAGACCCTAGCATACGGCGTGTTCGCGGCGGTCGTCGGTTTGTTGTCGGTCTGGCCCGGATACGAGTTGCTCGGCGACGAGCAGGCGATGATATCGCTCACTTTCTCGCATGCCGGCCGGCGCCTCGAACAATGTCGTCGTCTGACGCAGGAAGAACTGAACGAGCTGCCGCCGAATATGCGCAAGCCGTCGGCCTGCCCGCGCGAACGGTATCCGATCACGGTTCAGTTTCGCGTGAATGGAACCGTGGTCTATGAGGAGACAGAGCCGCCGAGCGGGCTGTGGTCGGACGGCAAGAGTACCGTGTACCGACGCCTGAAGACCGATGCAGGTGAACACGCATTGTATATCGGCATGAACGAATCCGGCCGCGATGACGGATTTGATTTTGAGCTCCGTACGGTTCGGGATATTTCGCCAGGTCAGAACCTGGTGATCGATTTCGATGAAGTGCAACAGACTTTTGTCGTCAGATAGGTGGATATGACGCTCCTCGAATGGAAGCCTGAATTTTCTGTCGGCGATGCATCGATGGATTTCGAGCACCGGAAGTTGATCACCATGATCAACGACATCTGCGCGGAGATGCGCGAGCGTAAGGATCCGGATTCGATCGAGCGGTTTCTCGGCGATATTCACTCAGCCATCAACGCGCATTTCGCACTCGAGGAGCGAATCATGAGCGACGCAGGATACGAAGAATACGAGGCGCACAAGAGGGACCACGAGGAATTACTCGATCAAATCAGGGACATGATGGATGATTTTCACGCGGACCCGGAAAACGGATTTCGTCTATTACGTGAGAATCTCGCCGACTGGTTCGAAAAACATTTCGCATCTTTCGATGCCCGGTTGCACGGCAGGCTAGGCGGTGAATACGAGGCGTAGAATTCTGAACGATATCAGCGCGAGCACGAGAATAATTGCAAAGAATACCGCCTGACGTTGTTTCAGCGGCCCGCCTCGTTTCTGCTCGATCAATCGGACGATCCAGTCGGCCAGCAGATATATTGCGATGGCGTTTGCGGTAAAAGCGAGGATTTCCATTAGCAGGCATGACCCTGGTTGTGATAACTGGTATTTGATCTAATAAACAATGTCCGATTCAATTCGTTATTTCCACTATGTCGAGTAATGCCGGCGACGAGCGGCACGAATCGGCACCCGTTGCGCACGGATCCCGGTTTTCACAAAGCCTCGACCGGTAACGGAGGTCGTTAACTGTAATAGCTGGTATCTGATCTGAGAGACAGCGTCAGATGAGGCCGCCCTTGGAATGACCGCTTTTCTTTGTGGATTCAACTGATCAACGCAACATCTAAACTCTCGACAAAGAGAGGAGGATGTTGAAAATGAAGTACAGACAGAGGATCGATTACACCGAGCAACAGAAGGCGCTGATGTGGGATCGCTGGCAGAAAGGCGATTCTATGCACGCGATAGCTGGTCTTTTTGATCGGGGTCATTCATCTGTTCAGGGCATTCTGTCCAAGATGGGCGGGGTGGAGCCGGCCCCGAGAAGACGCTCGCGATTGTCTTTGACGTTGGCGGAATTTCGTATCGTAGTCCTGTACTTTCTTGGCTTACAAGCCCTGCAAACTCGCCGTCAATAAAGATCTCGGCGATTAGTTTTTCGTTGTCGGAGTTGCTCGCCATTTGGATTTCGACATTGCTCATTCTGTTTGGCCGAGCGTTGCATCTGGGTCATCTGTTGCCTGTGGCCATTTTAGCACTTGAACGGCTGTTACCTACCGAGGGTGAACCCGACATTCAGCGATCGGTTTCTCGATAGCAGAGAGTTGAAGGTCGGCTCTTACCGGCAGTGGACACTCAGTCCCACTATCCGCGAACGACGGAGTGCGGCCAGAACCAGAGAAGCGCCAGGTAAAGCTGGCAAAGGATAGGAGGTGAAAGTCCTCCACGGA
>JBHIDG010000466.1:0-2366 GCA_046760025.1 Woeseia sp.
CCTGATCGAGGCCACTCAGTTCTGCCGCCATCACCATGCCTGCTGCAACCGCCTCACCATGCAACCACTCGCCGTAACCGAGACAATTCTCTATCGCGTGCGCAAACGTATGACCGAAATTCAAGAGCGTTCTCTTACCTCCCTCCTTTTCGTCCTCAGACACGATCGCAGCCTTGATCTCACAGCAACGCTGAATCGCATGCACAAGCGCATCGGCGTCCCTTGCGAGCAGAGGGTCGATATTGCCTTCCAGCCAGGCGAAGAACTCCGCATCCGCTATTGCACCGTACTTGATGACTTCGGCGACCCCGGCGATCAGCTGTCGATCGGACAGGGTTATCAGAGTGTCGGTATCGATCAACACGAGTTTCGGTTGATGAAACGCGCCGATCAGGTTCTTGCCGTGCGGGTGATTGACTCCGGTCTTACCGCCGACAGAGGAGTCGACCTGCGCGAGCAGCGTCGTCGGCACCTGGATGAATGCAACGCCCCTCATGTAACAGGCGGCTGCAAATCCGGCGATATCGCCCACGACTCCGCCACCGAGCGCTATGACGGTGGTATCGCGATTCGCGCCCCCGCCGGCCAGGTTGTCGATGACGGCTTGAACGCTTTCCATTGTTTTGAAGGCCTCACCGTCCGGCAGGCTTATTGCGTCGACAGACCGGCCGGAGAGGTTTTTCTTCAGGCTGTCCAGGTACAACGATGCCACTGTCTCGTTGCTGACGATCAGGCAATCCGGGCCGGAGATGAATGAAGACAGGTCGAATGCGCCGCCCAGCAGGCCGTTACCGATTGTGATCGGGTAGCTGCGGACGCCGAGTTCGACTTCGATGCTGATGGGTTTAGCCTGCATAATTCACCGACGCAGCGGACGGCGTCATAAAGATTGCTGTTATCGATTATCGCCACGATACGGCAAACAGTCTCGATCGTTCAATCGCTGCCAGGAGCCGGCTGCTGCCTCGGTGAAATATGCAGGCCAGACACTGTCCGTTCCGAAGGAATTCAGAACGGCCAAGATTACCTGATTTACAGAGCCTCCTGAATCTCGCGGGCCACGGTCTGTACACGGCGCCCGTCGGTCTCGACGATCAGGTCCGACACCTCCCGGTACAGGGGGTCCCGCTGCTCCATTAACTCCTCCAGTACCTTTTGCTTGTCGGTGTTGTCGAGCAGCGGCCGGTGGCGGCCTCTTTGCGTGCGCTCGAGCTGTTGCCTGACGCTCGTGTGCAGATAAACAACAAAGCCCCGGGCTCCCAATCGGTTACGGCTTTCCGGATCGGCGACCGCTCCGCCGCCCGTCGCCAGAACTACCCCTTCCCGCTGCGACAATTCGTCGATCACCTTGATCTCCCGCTTGCGAAAACCCTCTTCGCCTTCCTTTTCGAATATGAACGCGATATCAACGCCTGTGCGTGCTTCTATCTCTTCGTCGCTGTCCAGGAATTCCATATGCAACAACCGTGCGAGCTGTCGGCCTACCGCCGATTTGCCTGCGCCCATCGGGCCAACCAGAAACAGATTCCGTGGTTTGCTCATCTACAAGGAGAAAGCCAACCCGAAGGTTGGCTTTCGTCCATCTGTTGCAATACCGGAGGAGCGAACACTCAGTAAATGCTCGATCCTTCCTTGAGAATCCTCGGCGTCACGAAGATAAGCAGTTCAGACTTGTTCGATACATTTCGTGTCGAGCGGAACAGCGCACCGAGGCCCGGAATGTCGCCGAGCAACGGAACCTTGTTGACCGTCTCGCGACGATCCGTCTCGTAGATGCCGCCGAGAACGACAGTCTGTCCATCGTTGACCAGCACCTGGGTTTCGATCGCCCTGGTATCGATACTGGGCACGAATCCACCGGTCGCGCTCGCAACCAGATCGCCGACATTGTCCTTGCTTACGTGAAGGTCCATGATGATGTTGTCGTCCGGCGTAATCTGCGGTGTCACGGTCAGGCTCAGAACGGCTTTCTTGAACTGGGTGGTCGTAGCACCGGATGATGCTGATTCCTGGTAGGGAATCTCCACGCCCTCTTCGATTCGGGCTTCCTTCTGGTTGGCCGTGATAACGCGCGGCGTCGATATGATTTCACCGCGCCCCTCCGACTGCAGCGCCGTCAGCTCCAGGTCGATCAGGTACTCCGTTTCGAGCACTGCGACCGAAAACTGTCCCGCAGCATTTTGAATCGGCACGTTGACGTTGTACCGGTTTGTCAGGTCGGGCAGTTGAATCGGGAATATCGTTCCGTTGGCCGGGTCCGCGAGATTATCGAGTATGGAGCCAATCATGATGTCGGTGCCGACGCCCGTGCCCGATATGACCGTCGCCCCATCCGTGCTGTTTTCCTCGTAAGCCGTGGCGCCGAA
>JBHIDG010000467.1:0-2353 GCA_046760025.1 Woeseia sp.
CCACGCAGGCGACGGGGTTCGTCGTCGATGCCAAACGCGGCCTGATTCTGACCACCCGGCACGTCGTGACGCCCGGACCGGTTGTGGCAGAAGCGGTTTTCGTCAATAACGAGGAAGTGCGGTTAACGGCGATTTACCGCGACCCCGTGCATGACTTCGGTTTTTTCGGATACGATCCGGGCGAGTTGCGTTACATGGAGCCGGCCGAATTGCCGCTTGCCCCGGGCGCAGCCAGCATCGGTCGCGAGATTCGGGTCGTCGGCAACGACGCCGGCGAGCAACTGTCGATCCTGTCCGGGACGATCGCACGTCTCGACCGCAAGGCGCCGGACTACGGCCGCGGCAAGTACAACGACTTCAATACATTCTATTTTCAGGCTGCCTCAGGCACGTCGGGCGGCTCCTCCGGATCACCGGTGGTCAATATCGACGGCGAGGTGATTGCGCTGAACGCCGGCGCCAACAACTCGGCCGCGAGCAGCTTTTTCCTGCCGCTGGACAGAATCGATCGTGCATTGAAGCTGCTGCAGGCAGGCAGGCCCGTGCCCCGCGGTACGCTGCAGTCCGTATTCGAGCGCAAGGCCTACGACGAGCTGCGACGACTCGGGCTGTCGGAAGAAACCGAGCAGCTTGCCCGAACTACGAATCCGGACCAGACCGGCATGCTCACGGTAGCGCAGGTCATTCCCGATTCGGATTCGGCGGGCAAACTGGAACCGGGTGACATACTGATCCGAATCAATGGAAACCTCATCAGCGAATTCGTGCCGTTGGCCACAATTCTCGATGACAACGTCGGCAATAAGATCACGATCGAAGTCGAAAGAGGCGGGCGCAGGGTAAGCGAACGCGTACTGGTCGGCGACCTTCACAGCATATCTCCCGCCGAATACATCGAATTCGGCGATGCAATCGTGCACGACCTTTCGTATCAGCAGGCGCGCCACTACAACCGTTCGGTGAGCGGCGTATATGTTGCCAATCCCGGATACGCGCTATCGAGATCCGCGATTCCGCGCGGCGCGGTCATCGCCGAGATAGGCGGCGAGGCCGTAGCGAGCATCGTGGATCTCGAAGAGATCCTGAACGGTCTCGGCGATCGCGACAAGACGACTATCCGCTACAAGACGATTGAAGACCCGCGCAACAGCATCGTGCGTTCATTCGAGATGGACAGGAGATGGTTCCCTGCGCGGCATTGTTGGCGGGATGATGCCACCGGGATCTGGCCCTGCAGGGACCTGGCGCCGGGCCCCGATAGCTCGCAAACCGAATCCGGCAGTACGCGGTTCAATGGCCACAGCGATCCCAGGGTCCGAAAGATAGTACCGTCGCTTGTGGTCGTGAATTTCGACCTGCCCTATACGGTGTCGGGCGTGGCCGACCGGCATTACTACGGTACCGGGCTGATCGTCGACACCGAACGGGGCTTCGTCGTGGTCGACAGAAACACCGTGCCGGTCGCAATGGGCGACGTAACAATTACATTTGCCGGCTCCCTGGAGGTTCCCGGGCGGGTTGTATATGTTCACCCGCTGCATAACCTGGCGATGATTTCCTATGATCCCCGGTCTATCGGAGATACTCCCGTCAAGTCAGCCGTGTTCAATACCGAGGGTGTCGAACCCGGAGACGAGGTTTGGGTCGTTGGACTCAGAGGCGACCATCAGCTCGTGCATCAGGCAAGCACCGTCTCGTCAGTCGATCCATTGACGCTGCCGCTGTCACGGACGCTGCGGTTTCGGGATTCGAATCTAGAAGGAATTGCGCTCGTAAATGCGCCGGAGGATGTCGACGGGGTCCTGCTGGATAAACGCGGGCATGTATCGGGTCTGTGGTCCAGTTTTTCGTATCAGACGGGAAACGATTCCGGTCAGTTCAATCGCGGCATTGGCAGCGATCTGGTCGCCGAACTGGTCGACCTCGTGCGCGAAGGCAGGCCGCTTTATTCCCTGGAAACGGAAGTCGCCTATGCCCCGCTGTTTGCGGCGCGCAAACTCGGTCTGGACGAGGAGTGGCTGTCGCGACTGGAGGACTACGACGCGCAAGGCCGGCGTGTGTTGAGCATAAGCCGCATCGTCGCCGGATCGCCTGCCGCCGGGAAACTGCGCAACGGCGACATGATACTGGCGATCGACGGGCGGCTGGTTACGACATTTCGCGAGCTCGAGCGTGCCGTGCAGAAGCCGGAAGTCGTGGTGACGATCTGGCGAGACGACGCCCGACACGACCTCGAAATCGAGACCGTTGCACTGGACGGGCTGGGATTGCAGCGGGCAGTATCCTGGGCTGGCGCATTGCTCCAGGACCCGCACCGGGCGATGGCGGCGCAACGGGGTATCAGTCCGTACGG
>JBHIDG010000468.1:0-2352 GCA_046760025.1 Woeseia sp.
GGGTCGGGATCGTTTCGTCGAGCATGGTGCCGAGGCACTTGCCGATCTGCGAGCCGCAGGCATTCTGCTCGGCACCCTAACTGGAGAATGAGATGAGGCAGATTCTGATCAAGCTTCAAGGCTGGTTTGATAAAACGCGCAAGGTCGATTTTCTCGGGCCTGCGGCCCTTCGGCTCTACCTGGCGCCGATATTCATACTGGCCGGCATGAATAAACTCGGCAACCCGGAGAACGTAGCGAGTTACTTTGAATTCCTGGGGATCCCCGCGCCCGGTCTCATGGTCTATGCGGCCGGCATTAGCGAACTCATCGGCGGTATATTGCTGATTCCGGGCATCGCCGTGCGCTTGGTAACCATACCGTTGATGGCCACGATGATCGTCGCGGCCGGCACTGCTCACTGGGAGAACGGCTGGCACGTTCTTCCCGAGACCGAGCTGACAATGCCCTGGGAATGGCGGCAGGACCTCATCGATGGCGCCATCGAGCGAAGAACACGTGCACGCTCGATTCTGCGTGAGCACGGCAACTACAACTGGTTGACTGAGTTCGGTCCGATCACGATACTCAAAAACGGTATCGAGTGGCCCGCAACGTATTTCCTGATGTTGCTGACCCTGTTCTTTGGCGGCGCAGGAAGGCTCAGCGTCGACCACGCAGTGTCGAAATACATGCTGAAACAATAGAAAAGTATTTCTTTGACAGGGCCGTCTTCGACGGCCCTTTGTCGTCTTCGGGGGGGCAAGAAAATGAAAGACTCATTCCTGGGCGCGCTCGATATCGTGCAGATGTTATCGGCGATTCTGGTGTTCATCATCGGCATCGGAATCCTCGTCGTCGCGGTCATGTATATCGTCGACCGAACTCAGACCAGTCACGCGGTAAGGCGCAACTTTCCGGTCATAGGGCGGTTTCGCTATGTGTTCGAGAGCCTGGGCGAATACTTCCGGCAATATTTCTTTGCGCAGGACCGGGAAGAGATGCCGTTCAATCGGGCGCAGCGATCCTGGGTATACCGCGCGGCCAAGGGAATTGACAACACGATCGCATTCGGCAGCACGCGCGACCTGCGGCCGGTCGGCACCATTATTTTTGTCAACTGTCCCTACCCCGTTCTCGAGACGGACGTCTCCCCGACTACGGCGTTGGAAATCGGCCCCTACTGCGAAAATCCTTATGTCACTGAGTCGATCTTCAATGTCTCGGCAATGAGCTTTGGCGCTATTTCCAGGCCCGCAGTGCTTGCCTTGTCGAACGGGTCCCGGATGGCGGGCAACTGGATGAACACGGGCGAAGGCGGACTCGCGCCGTACCACCTCGAAGGCGGGGCGGATATCGTCTTTCAGATGGGGACGGCCAAGTATGGGGTCCGCGATCTGCACGGCAGGCTGAGCGATGACAAGCTCCTCGAAGTCGCGTCCCACGAGCAGGTCAAGATGTTCGAGATCAAGCTCAGTCAGGGCGCCAAACCGGGCAAGGGCGGCATCCTGCCGGGCGGCAAGGTCACGGCAGAGATCGCGAGGATCCGGGGCATCCCCGCAGGTGAGGACTCGATCAGCCCGAATCGCCATCCCGACATCGACAACGCGGAAGATCTCCTCGACATGATCGGCCACATCCGGGATGTCACGGCCAAGCCCGTGGGATTCAAAACGGTCATAGGCGCATACGGGTGGCTGGAGGAGTTGTTCGACCTCGTCCTCGAACGTGGCAGCGAAAGCGCACCCGATTTCATCACCGTAGATAGCGGCGACGGCGGCACCGGCGCGGCGCCGATGAGCCTCATGGATTGCGTCGGCTTACCGATCAGGGAAAGCCTGCCCATCGTCGTCGACATGCTCAACGGCTACGGGCTCAAGCAAAGAACCCGTGTGATCGCAAGCGGCAAGCTGATCACGCCGGCCGATGCCGCCATGGCACTGTGCGTCGGCGCCGACTTTATCAACTCGGCGCGGGGATTCATGTTTGCGCTGGGTTGCATACAGGCCATGCAATGCAACAAGAATACCTGCCCGACGGGCATCACGACACACGACAAGCGCCTGCAACGCGGGCTCGTCCCGGAAGACAAGGCGCAGCGCGTGTATCAGTACGCGATAAATATGCGCAAGGAGATCGGCATCATCGCGCATTCCTGCGGCGTCCCCGAGCCACGCAGGCTCAAGCGCTTTCATTGCCGCATCGTGCAGCAGGACGGCCGGTCGATCCCGTTGAATCAACTCTATCCGGACGTCGAGCCGAGAAAAGTCGCCTGATGCCTAGCCCGGAAATAACGTAAACACCCTGTTCTGCTCTAGCCTGCATTTTGCATGAGTGAGGGATTTTAAGGCAGTTTTGCCGTGATATTTGCGT
>JBHIDG010000469.1:0-2351 GCA_046760025.1 Woeseia sp.
TCGGCGGCAACCCGAACCTCTTGCCGGAGACTGCCGATACGTTCACAGCAGGCTTCGTCTATCAGCCTGGCTGGCTCGAAGGCGCTGCCGTGACGCTGGACTGGTGGGATGTTGAGGTCACGGATTCGATTACGACAATCGGGGTCGAGGTGATTCTGAGTAGTTGTTACAGTCAGGGGCTTGCCAACAGGAGCTTGTGCGAAAACGTCAACAGGGACGCGACTGGCTTCCTGGTCGTCATCGATGACCGAAAAGCTAACATCGGCGGCGTTGAGAGCAGTGGTGTCGATGCCACCTTCACGTTCGATCAGGAAACCGCGTTCGGTGATTTCAGATATAACTTCGATGTCGCTTATCTGGAAGATTACACCCGGATCCAGGCCGATGGCCGCAGGGTGAATGGTAAAGGCGTGTACGACCTGGGCGTATTCGCGGAGTGGAAGACTAACTTCAATATCAACTTCCGTCGCGGCAACTGGGGCGCCAATTACAATCTCCGGTGGATCGACGAATTCGAGGAGTGTGAAGACGACGATTGCAGCGGTACCAACACCCGCCGCACGGTCGAAGATAACTGGCAGCACGACGTGCAGGTCAGTTATGACTTCAATTACGACCGGATGGGTCAGGGCCAGGTCACGTTTGGTGTCCAGAACCTTTTGGACGAGGATCCTGCAAAGATTTTCAATGGCTTCCTGGCAACCTCAGACAGTAGCACCTACGACTTCCTGGGTCGTTACTTCTACCTTTCTTACAGCCACACTCTGTGAGGTTAAGAAAGAAAATTGCGTGGACGGCGTGAGCCGTCCAACGCATCAACTTGAAGAGCCTGCATATTTGCAGGCTCTTCGTTCGATAGAGGTGGCGAATGTGGACGTGTCGATATATAAGGGGTCGCTTTTGGCGTAAAATCGACTCGTTGGTCGAGTTCGAGTCTATTCGCGATGAGGTAGTGACATAATCCCGCGTTGATCGATATTTTCTCAATCTTTGCATAGGTCGAATGGAGGGCAAATGAATCGAAAATTTCTAATGGCCGTAACCTTTTTCGGTATCACGGCGTGTGCCACATCCACTCCAGACACGCCGCAGCACGCTACAAATGCCGAGGAGCCGGTAATGGACGACAGCTCGACCGTTGCCGTAGCTCAGGTGGATGTACCGGAGGTTGAAAAGGCGCCCATCCCGACAAGCACAAGCCCGCGGAATGGAGATGAGCCCGTCTGTCGTTTATGAGAAAAGAACCGGTTCACATATGCGATCACGGGTATGCCGTATTCGAGCGGAGATCGATGAAACGCGCAGGGAAACCCAAAAAGTGCTCAGAGACATGGACATGAGTACGAGTACCGGTAGCAACTCGAATTGATAACACAAGCCGGATGAATGACCGTTTTGCGTGGCACTCGACAGGGGATTGACCCCGGCCCTCCATGTCCTTTGCCCTAATAGGGTGTTGCTGCGCACGACCCAACTCGGAAGTCAGGGGCGGATCGGCATAGGCTGATGCGATACATACTGACGTATTTCCCGGCCAGTATTCTGCTGGTCGCAAGCTCGACGATGGCGAGCGACGATTTGCTGAATTGCCGGCAACTGGAATCGGATGCGGCCCGCCTGCAATGCTATGACGAAGTTGCCGATCGTCTCCGGACTGCCGCGCAGTCGCAGCAGGAGGTGATCCGTGAGCCCAGGGAAGAGGTGCCTGGCACCCAACCTGAGACGCTGTTTGGGAAATCCACGGAAGAAACCGCGGAAATAGTAACCGAGGCACTCGGCGTAGAGGATATCGACCGGATCGAGGCCATGGTCTCCGCGGTACGGCGGGATCCATACGACCGGCTCTATATCGATCTGGATAACCAGCAGCGCTGGAAGCAGACGGGCGGTGGGCGATTCAATCTCAAAGCGGGCGAGCCGATCCTCATCACGCGCAACTTCCTCGGTTCATACATGCTGGAAAAGAAATCAGGCGGCCCGAGGATTCGTGTCGACCGAATAAGGTAAGCCGCAGGTTCGTCACTTACGGCCATGCGAGCGGTATCTGCTCGTTCAACATCAATGCACGAACACATGTGACAGGTGGAGAGCCGTAGGACAGAGCCTGGTCATGATAACGTCACAGCGTGAATTCCTAGCCCCAGGCCAGCTCGACGGCAATCCTCATGTCGATGTTTTCCTGGTAGCCGATGAAATATGTCGTTAGCGAGTGGAGGCCTTTTAGCGTATCCAATATGTTGCGGTCGTTACTGCCAGTGACACTGAGCTCACCAAAAGAAATATTGCGAATGACAATTAGCCTTGATGTGACAAAAACGTAGCCAAAGAAAAGGCCCGTCGCTGTGCTATCT
>JBHIDG010000470.1:0-2338 GCA_046760025.1 Woeseia sp.
GCAGTATAACCAAGATCCATGTATTTAGCCGATGGGCGACCGGGCTGCGCCAAAAACAGTGCAGCGCGCCGCCGAATGCACTAGACTGGTGCGTTATCGCTACGGTCCGCACTAATTTAGTGCAAACACGGGGCCTGACAATTTTCGAATGGGTTAGAAATCAAAGATGTATAACGCGCTGCGCGGTGGCACGGTTCCTGCACTACCAGGCGGTATTCGCGATTTTTGAAACGGGAGGAGTAATTCATGAAAGCTACTGAGGTCCTCGGCCTTATCAAGGACAACGAGGTGAAATTCATCGATTTCCGGTTTACCGACACAAAGGGCAAGGAGCAGCACGTTACCGTGCCGTCCCGGGTAGCCGATGAAGATCTCTTTGAAGAAGGCAAGATGTTCGACGGTTCATCGATCGCCGGATGGAAGGGCATTAACGAATCCGACATGATTCTACTGCCGGACCCGGCGTCCGCTGTCATCGATGTGTTCTCGGAAGATACGACATTGAACCTCCGGTGTAACGTTATCGAACCGTCAACGATGCAGGGCTATGACAGATGTCCGCGATCGCTGGCCGAGCGCGCCGAGGCTTTTCTGAAGTCGTCGGGTATCGCCGATGACGCTTACTTCGGGCCGGAAAACGAGTTCTTCATATTCGATGACGTGCGCTGGGACGACACCATGCAAGGCGCTTTTTATTCGGTAGACTCGAGCGAGGGCGCCTGGAACAGCAGCCGAAGCTACGAAGACAGTAATACCGGCCACAGGCCCACCGTCAAAGGCGGCTACTTTCCGGTACCGCCGGTCGACTCCCTGCACGACATTCGCTCGGCGATGTGTCTCGCCCTGGAAGAACTCGGTCTCGAGACAGAGGTTCATCACCACGAGGTGGCGACTGCGGGACAGGGCGAAATCGGGGTTAAATTCAACAGCCTGGTCCGTAAAGCGGACGAAGTGCAGATCTTGAAGTACGTCGTTCACAACGTGGCGCACAGCTACGGCAAGACCGCCACCTTCATGCCCAAACCACTCGTCAATGACAACGGAAACGGCATGCATGTGCATCAGTCGCTCTTCAAGGGCGGCAAGAACCTGTTCGCGGGTGACGGTTACGCCGGTCTGTCCGATACCGCGCTTTACTACATCGGCGGCATCATCACGCATGCGAAAGCACTGAATGCGTTCACAAACCCGTCGACCAACAGCTACAAGCGACTGGTGCCGGGTTTCGAGGCGCCGACAATACTCGCGTACTCGGCCAGGAATCGGTCGGCGTCCATTCGGGTACCATACGATGCGAACCCGCAGGGCCGGCGGCTGGAAATCCGCTTCCCCGATTCGATGGCCAACCCGTATCTCGCTTTCTCGGCGATGCTCATGGCGGGCATAGACGGCGTCAGGAGTAAGATTCATCCAGGCGAACCGCTCGACAAGGATCTCTACGATCTGCCGCCGGAGGAGGAAAAGGACCTGAAGATGGTGGCGTTCTCGCTGGACGAGGCCCTGGAGGCGCTCGATGCCGACCGCGAATTCCTGAAGGCCGGCGACGTGTTCAGCGACAACCTGATCGATGCCTACATGGACCTCAAATGGGAAAACGTGACCAGACTTCGAATAACCACGCACCCGGTGGAATTCGATATGTATTACAGCCTGTAGGGGAGAAAAAAATGTGAACCGGGCGGCATTTTGCCGCCTGGCCGCTGGCCCCGGCACGGAGACCGCTGCTATGCTAATCCCATGGTTATGCGCCTTTTCATCGCCTTCTCGATCGCGTTCCTCGCAGCATCGGTCTTTGCACAGGCCTACCGCTGGGTGGACGAAGAGGGGATTGTCCATTACACGGACAAGCCCACTCCGGGCGCCGAGCGGATCGAGCTGCCCAGCGATAATCGAGTCCCAGCCAGACGAATCGCGCCCGTCCGGGCAACGCCGACGCCGGATGTCGGCGCCGGTGAATTCGAATATGAACGGCTCGAGGTTGCCTCACCGGCAGCCGAGGAAACGCTGTGGAACATAGAAGGCGTACTCGACGTAACCTTGGACCTGCGCCCGGCGCTGCAGGCGGGTCACCAGCTCCGCGTGTATTTCGACGGCAATCCGCGGATGGTCGACGGCACGTCGTTCCAGCTTCAGGAAGTCTGGCGCGGCGTGCACAACCTTCAGGCGGAGGTCGTGGACGGGACCGGCAAACTGATGATTCGCAGCACACCCAACCGGTTCTACGTGCAGCAAAACACGGTCATAAGAAACACCAACTAGATGGCGCGCCACCTGACGGAATACTCGCCGCGCTGAACACCGGCGTCGACATCCGTTGGATCGAAGCCGACACCTTCGC
>JBHIDG010000471.1:0-2335 GCA_046760025.1 Woeseia sp.
GATGTTCACTCCGTCGCCGTAGATGTCGTCGCCGTCGACGATCACGTCGCCGAGGTTGACCCCGATGCGGAACTGGAGGCGCTTGTCGTCCGGAACCTGGGCGTTGCTCTCGGCGAGCTGCCGCTGGATCGACACGGCGCAGTCGACCGCCGCCACCACGCTGCCGAAGTCCGCCAACACCGCATCGCCCGCGTAGTGCACGATGTTGCCGCCCTTCGCCTTGATCGCTCCGGAGATCAGGTCGAGCCCGGCGGAGAGCTGTTTGTGCGTGCCGACCTCGTCCTCACCCGTCAGGCGGCTGTACCCAGCCACGTCGGCATACAGGATTGCGGTCAACTTGCGTGTGACGTTCTCTTCGGCCATGCGCCCCCCAGCACCGAGAACGGTCCCGCCAAAGCTTAACGGCCTTCAGCGGGAGAATCTATTGTGGCGACGGCACCGGCGGGACGGCTTGTACGCCGATCCCGGAATTGGAGAACAGCCTCACTGGTTTTCGGGACATTCCTGCGTGGCAAGCGTACCCTTGCCCGGCATCCGAAAGAAGCTGACCTGATCGACGGTTTAGTCCGCTTCGCATCAAAAGCGGCCGTCGGCTCGGCCCGAAAAAATAGTCTGCTCTTTGGGGTAGAGCGGACATCTTGGCTCAAAACGTTTGCTTACCCCTTGAAAGCGGTCGTCACGGCACCGAGTGTCAGACTTCGGCTCATAACACCGCTGTCTTGGGAGGATGAGGCGCCATGTCCAATTACGTTCTTGCCATCGATCAGGGAACCACGTCGTCGCGCGCGATCCTGTTCGATGAAACCCATGTCCCCGTCGCCACCGCGCAGAAGGAATTTGACCAGCACTTTCCCCAATCGGGATGGGTCGAACACGATCCCGAGGATATTTGGGAAACGACCCTATCGATGTGCCGGGAAGCCATCGCCAAAGCGGGCGCCACGGCAGGCGAAATCGCGGCCATCGGCATCACCAACCAACGCGAAACAACCGTCGTCTGGGACCGGGAAAATGGCAGGCCCCTTCACCGGGCCATCGTGTGGCAGGACCGGCGCACCGCCGATGCCTGTGCGGAATTGAAAAATGCCGGACACGAACCCAAGGTCGCTGCGCGAACCGGATTGTTGCTCGACCCTTATTTTTCGGGCACCAAGGTTGCCTGGATTCTCGATAACGTGGACGGGGCCCGCGACGCCGCCAATGCTGGACGATTGGCGTTCGGCACCATTGATACCTTTCTTCTATGGCGCCTGACCGGCGGCAAGGTCCACGCGACCGATGCCACCAACGCCAGCCGAACCCTGCTGTACGATATACATGAAGGCCGATGGTCGAGCGAAATGTGCGACCTCTTCCGGGTGCCGATGTCTGTTCTGCCGGAGGTCATGGACTGTGCCGATGATTACGGCGAAACGGCCACGGACCTTTTCGGCGGCCCCATTCTCATTGGCGGCGTTGCCGGAGACCAACAGGCCGCAACCGTCGGCCAGGCCTGTTTTCAGCCGGGCATGATGAAGTCTACGTATGGGACCGGCTGTTTTGCGCTCCTCAATACCGGGCAAACCGCTGTTCCCTCGACCAATCGGCTGCTGACGACCATCGCCTACCAGCTCGGTGGCCAGCCGATCTATGCCCTTGAAGGATCCATCTTCATCGCCGGCGCGGCCGTGCAATGGTTGCGCGATGGGCTGAAGATCATTGACCATGCGGCGCAGTCGGGTGAATTAGCGCGTGATGCGGACGAAAACCAGGACGTCTTTCTGGTTCCCGCCTTCGTCGGGTTGGGCGCCCCGTATTGGGATGCAGAAGCGCGCGGCGCCCTGTTCGGCATAACCCGGGGCACGGGCCCGGCCGAATTCGCCCGCGCCGCTTTGGAAAGCGTCGGCTACCAGACCCGTGATCTGTTGGAAGCCATGAAGGGAGACTGGTCCGGCGCCGGCGCCGATACGGTGCTGCGCGTCGATGGCGGCATGACCGTATCGGACTGGACCATGCAGTTCCTGGCTGACATTCTCGGCGCCCCGGTCGACCGTCCCCGCGTTCTTGAAACGACGGCATTGGGGGCCGCCTACCTCGCCGGAATGCATCGCGACGTGTATCCGGGCCTCGACGGTTTTGCCGAAACGTGGGCGCTCGACCAACGTTTCTCGCCGCAGCTTGACACCGACTTGCGGGAGCAACGCTACGAAGGTTGGCGGGACGCGGTGAGAAGGACGTTGACTGGATAAGAATTTCTTTCGGGTCCGCTTTGGGTCAAACCCGGTAGTTCGCCGAGTTCGTTACGGTTGACCGGTTGTCGCCGGCTAGCGGACATTGAGACTGGAACGCCCTTTTA
>JBHIDG010000472.1:0-2333 GCA_046760025.1 Woeseia sp.
TGCCGTACCGGGTGCCGGGATAGGCATTCAGCGTCAGCGGGATGAGAACGATGATATTCGCGATGAATATCGTCCAAAGTGCCTGGCTGACCGACAAGCCGAACCCGGCCGTGAGAATGCCGCCGAGCATGTAAGTTGGCACGCAGATCGCCATGCCGACCCACAGCGATGCCACGTTCCACTTGGTCCAGGTGCGTTGCGACGCCCGCGTGGGCGCGATGTCTTCGTTGAATCGCGGGCTGTTGGCGAGATCGTCGCCGACGTCGAGCTCGATGTGCTCGCCGACGGTGCGCAGCGCGCTGGCGGCATTAGCCATCGGTCAGGACCTCGTAACTGTCAGGACGCCGGTCGCGGAAGAACTGCCACGTGTTGCGCACCTCGCGCACCATGTCGAGGTCGATTTCGTGCACGAGGAGTTCGTCGTCGCCGTAGCTCGCCTGCGCCTCGATGGCACCGCGCGGATTGACGATGTAGCTCGAGCCATAGAACTCGCCCATGTCGTGTGAGGTTGCCCAGGGCTCCTCCGTGCCCACGCGATTGATGGTGCCGATAAAGACGCCGTTGGCCGCGGCCGAAGCGGGCTGTTCGAGCTCCCAGAGGTATTTGCTGAGGCCGGCCACGGTCGCCGACGGGTTCAGGATGTACTCGGCGCCGTTCAACGCCAGTGCGCGCCAGCCTTCCGGGAAATGCCGGTCGTAGCAGATGTAAACGCCGAGTTTTGCGTATGCGGTATCGAATACGGGCCAGCCGGAATCACCGGGCTTGAAGAAAAACTTTTCGTAAAAACCGGGATCGACCTGGGGAATATGGGTTTTGCGGTACTTGCCGAGATAGGTGCCGTCGGCGTCGATCACCGCAGCCGTGTTGTAGTAGACGCCGGGCATCGCTTCTTCGTAGATCGGCACGACGATGACCATGCCGTGTTTTTTCGCGTGTTTCTGCATCAGGCTCGTCGTATGCCCATCGGGAACCGGCTCGGCGGCCGCATACCACTTGCGATCCTGGCTGGGGCAAAAGTAGGGCTGCGTAAATACTTCCTGGAAACACAACACCTGGACTTTTTGTCTTGCGGCGGATTCGATGAACGGAATGTGCGCTGCGATCATCGCGTCGCGAATCGCGGCAGGCTCCATCGAGCCGTCGCCTTTCAGGCCCATCTGGATCAGCCCGCACTTCACTTTTGCCATGATTGACCTCTCGGAACAATTCGCCTTTTTTCAAGGCGTTATCGGCCTATTCTACGCAAATATCGCCCCGGGTCAGAGCCTTTTTGGTCAAAAAGGCTCTGACCCCTATTTGGCGCGGGTCCACGAGCCGTGCATCGGGTTCGGCAGGATGTACCAGCCGTTGCCCCAGTATTCGCCGTGCTCATGCGTCAGCCGTTTGCGCTCGTCCGCGCCCGCCGCGGTCGTGCACGGTCCCGCCGGTTTCGCGCGTACGCAGGGAATGAAATCGCTGAGATCGTCGCCGATCAGCATGACGATGCGATGCGTTAGGGCGACATGTTCACGACGGACGAGTTTCTCCTTGCCCCAGCCGTCCCGTTCGCCGGCAAGCATGACGTGGCTCGCATCGGTCTCGACGCCTGTTTCGCGAATCTCCTCGATAGCGGCCGTTTCGTAAGGGCAGGGGTCGTCCAGTCCCTCGATATCGAAACACGGTTTGTTGGTGACGAAAAAAAGCGTCACACCGGCGGCTCGTGCGGCATCCGCGAATGCCTTGAAGCCGGGTATCGGGTCCGCCGGTTGCGACAGGCTCCAGTCGTAGAGTTTCCGGTCCGAGTGCGGGTACCGGGCGACCTGGTACTTGCGGTTGCTGACGACGGTTTCGTCGACATCGAAAATGACGGCGGGCGGCAGATCTTCGGCGGCTTCCTGTCCCGGCAGCGCACTCCACGATTTGTCCTCGATGAATCGGGGCAGCGCCAGTTCGGCCTGCTTGTATACTTGCAGCGCCACGGCCTCGAACTCGGCGGCGTTGTTGACCCACAGGAACCCGAAATCCTCGTCCGGAGTATGGGAGCCGGTCGACTCGCTGCAGGCGGGCAGAACCGGGCACAAGAAAAGGATGAACATCGAACGAAGAGTCATAATCTGCTTCCTGTTTTTGGCTTCGCTATTCGTCGGCGGATGCGATACGGCTACGGAGTCTACTGGAAGCAGTGCTTCCGGGCTGACGTTTATACACGTCAACGATACCTATCGTGTCGGTGCGGTCGAGGAAGGCAAAGCCGGCGGCTTCGGGCGCGTCGTCACGGTCATTCGCCAACTGCAGAGTCAGGGTCGCGACGTACGCGTACTGCATGCAGGTGACTTCCTTTATTCGTCTCTCGA
>JBHIDG010000473.1:0-2304 GCA_046760025.1 Woeseia sp.
AGATGGCTTGAGGGCGTCTTGACGAACAAGCCCAGCGCCGGCTGACCGTTTCTGCTGGCCGCTTTGAGCGTCAGGTGCCGGGTAAACGCATCCAAATCTAGTCATCCTCAAAATCGGGTTGCTGATAATCGACGAGATGTCGATAATCGTCGCGAATAGGGCTGAACACGTCGAGATTCAGAACCGGATCGTCACCGATCGGTTCGCCGTAGTGTTCGACGTCGGGTGGGATCCTGATGACACTTCCCGGACCGGCTTCAAACGTATCGTCGCCGATCACGAATTTCATCTTGCCGGATACGATATAAGCGAGCTGCTCGAAGGGGTGGCTGTGCGGGTTGGTTTGCATGCCGGGCGTGAGCCAGTTCATGACCATCAGCACATCGTCGCCTCTGAAACCGACGCGTTCGACACCGGGGCGGACAACTTCTTTCGGCAACTCGTCCCATTTGTAAAGTCGCGCTTTCTGAACCATCGCTTATCCTCAGTTCTTATTGCGATTGATGGATAATATCCCTTTATGCGCCGAATACGATGCTGGTCATGCTCAATGACTTGTATTGAATGAAGTCCGGATCGAATACCGGTACGTCGAACCCGTCGCGGGCACCGAGCGCATAAAGCAGCGGCCAGAAATGATCGGGCCCGGGCAGGGACAGGGCAGCGTCCTTGCTCAGTTTCGGATACTCGAGCAGCCGCTCTATGTCATTTTCCTTGATACATTCCCTGACGTAGTCGTTGAAGCGTACGGCCCAGTCATAAGGCGTCGCCTGCTCGTCCCAGTCCATCACGCCGAGATTGTGGACGATATTGCCGGATCCGACGATCAATACGCCCTCATTCCTCAAGGGCTTCAGGTGCCGTCCCGTTTCGAAGTGCCAGGCATCCGCCTGGGTCACATCGATGCTGAGCTGAACCACCGGGATATCGGCTTGCGGATACGCTTTCAGGAGTACCGACCAGGCGCCGTGATCGAGACCCCGGGATTCGTCCATGGTCACCGGAACCGGCTGCAGGAGTTCCGCCACGCGCGCCGCCAGCGCCGGGTCGCCCGGCGCGGGATACTGATAGTCGAATAGCGGTGCCGGCAAGCTGCGGCCGAAGTCATGTATCGTTCGCGGCTCATTCATCGCCGTCACCGACGTCCCATGCGTACACCAGTGCGCAGACACGCACAGAATCGCTTTCGGCTTCGGCAGCGACGCGCCGATTCGCTGCCAGGTCTGCGTGGACCGGTTGTCTTCCATCACATTTGTCGGGCTGCCGTGCCCAAAGAAGACCACCGGCATTTTCGTCTTACCGTTCACGTGTTCCCGAGCAACTGCTGAAACTTGAGGCGCCACGCCGTCGATGGTTTGTCCGACTGAGTGTTGGCCAGGGCACCGTGTTCCAGCGGCAGTACACCCGGAATCTTCTCGAGCATCGCCTTGTCTTCCTCGCCGATCATGCGATCGAACTGAATCACGTCCTCGGCCGAGACACTGAAGTCATCGTTACGCCATACGACGAACGTGAAATACGCCGTAACATCGTCGATCGGCGTCGTAAGCAGCAGGATGATGTGTTCGAGCCCGCTCTCGTAGCTGATCGTGCTGCGCACGGTAAACGGCAGATAAAACCCCGTCGTCATCGTTCGGCTTACCTCGCTGCCTGCCTGCCCCGAGATCAGACCGGCCGATGGCGGATTCTCGGCAATGACTTCGTATTCGTAGCCGTGAAAGCCGCCTGGCAAGTCGGTGAGGTCGATTCTCGGCACCAGCGTCCGCTGGCGGTTACCGAACGTGCCCCTGTGTACCCACGGAAAATGGGCGATATCGAGAAAGTTGTCGGTCATGCGTGTTGCCGATACTTTCCAGACGTCCACCGGATTATTGATGCGGCGAAACGTGTCGTCGGTATCCTGCATTATCTCGGGTATATCGCTCGCCGGATTGCCGAGGCAGATCCAGACGAGGCCATAGCGGAGTTCCGTCCGATAGCACGAAAGGTGACCGGATTTGGGGATCGGGAAATCGGGATCGGCAGACGGCACTGAGACGCACTTGCCGTCGGCACCGAACGACCAGCCGTGATAACAGCACACGAGGACGCCATCGGTGACGCTGCCGGCCGAAAGGGGTGCCTGGCGGTGTGGGCACCGGTCCGGTGCGGCAATGACACGGCCGGCCGGATCCTTGTACAAGACCAGATTCTCGCCGAGCAGGCAGCGACCGACGACGCCTTTCGTTACCTCCCGGTCGCTCGCGATGGCATACCAATGATCGCGCAATACTGCATTGTCAGAGAAAACCGCCATATCGTTCG
>JBHIDG010000474.1:0-2272 GCA_046760025.1 Woeseia sp.
TTACCAGGGAAGCAACGCGCAAAGGCGCCGGAAATCAGGATCGGTTCGTCCAGAGACTTGCATAGATCCTGCAACCTTGCTGCCTCGTTGGCGGCAGCGCCGATGACGGTGAACTCGAGGCGATCTGGTACTCCAATATTGCCGTAGGTGACCTCGCCCACGTGCAGGGCGAGTCCGAAGCGAAGTAGCGGCTCGCCCATTTGAGCGCGTTGATGGTTGAGTGTCTCGATTCGTTCATGGGCATCTTCCGCTGCCGCCAGTGCGGTCTCGCAGGCGTGTTCTACGCCGCAAACTCTCCGATGAGCATCAGAGGCGGCGGTCGGGAAGATTGCCAGCGCCGCGTCGCCGATGAAGCGCAGGACCTCGCCGCCCTGTTCCAGGACAGACCCCGCCATGCAGTCGAAAAAGGCGTTCAGGATGCCGAGAAATGCATCGCGAGACATGGAATTCGCTAGTTGCGTCGAGTCGCGGAGGTCGCAGAACCAGATCACGGCATGAATATCCTCACCGTCGCCCCGTTTGATCAGTCCTTCGAGAACCCGCTCACCGGTGTGCTTGCCGAGATAGGTATCGAGCAAGGCCACGGCATTGCGCCGCACCACCTGTACTTCGATAAGGCGCCCGAAGACCGGCAGCATCTCGTGGATTTGGCGCAAGTCTTCGGTGCTGAAACCCCCCGGCCTGTCCGCCGTCACGCTGACCACGTTGATTTGCCCCTCGGAAAACCGCACCGGAATTGACACGAAGTCGGTGGCACCCTCATCCAACAGGTCCTCCAAAATTGGGAAATCGAGTTGCGGATCGGGGATGTCCAATCGTCGACGAATTGTCGTGGCACCGTCGAATATGGAGGCGCAAGGGCTCTCAAGATGAAGAGCGCTCTCAACAACACTGTGCGGCGCCGATATCTCCTCGACATCGTCCGAGCCCCGGCGCCATGTATAGCCGGTCGCAAACACCTGGGGATGAAGGGTCCGGACGAGGCAATACATCCGCGACAACGGGATTCCCTCGGCAACGATGTGGCGGCATAGGCCGCCAATCAGTTCACCGGTCGCTGAAATGTCCCATCCCTTGGTTAACAGCCATTCGACGAGCGGATTGGCGCACCATTGCAGCGACCCCGCAGTCGCCGACCGATCGGCTTTCGGTAGAGGCTTTGCTTTCTTGCGCGTCAAGAGCTCGCACTCCCAAAGTCCTTATGTGTACCGCATATGCTTTGCTGGATTTCGCTGAACGTCGGGCCTAACGACATTCCAGCTTCCAGATGCGGTTCTCAAAAAAGTCACTGACGTAAACGCGCCCGTTCGGGTCGGCGGCGACACCCGCCGGGTACCGAAGTTGCTTGTCACCGGAACCGCGCGCTCCCAACTGTCCGAGCAAGTCACCACCGGCTGTGAACTTCTGGATGCGGCGATTGAAGGCGTCGGCGACGTAGACGTCGCCCCGCGGGTCCACCGTCAGGGATTTGGCCAGGCGGAACCAGCCCGGCCATTTACCAGGAACTCCAAAACCGATACCGCCCCACTGGGCCACGTAATTTCCATGACTGGTGAACCTTTGGACCCTGTGGTTGAAGGCATCCGCGACGAGAACCTCGCCCTGATCGTTGACGGCGATCTCCGTCGGAAAGCGGAACCGCCCCTTCCAGCGGCCTTTGCTCCCCCATTGCAAAAGAAAGTCTCCGTTACCGCTGAACTTCTGGATTCGGTGGTTGTAGAAGTCGGCGACGTAGACATTACCCTCGCGATCCACCGCGATGCCACTGGGCGCATCGAAGGCACCGTCACCGTTGCCGCTCCGGCCCCACCTGGCAATGACCGTGCCGTCAGCCCCGAGCTTGGTGATCCGGTCTGTGAGAAAATCGGCCACATATACCGTATCCCCCATAACGGCGACAGCCACGGGTCGTTTGAATCCCGGCCAGCGGGCAACTAGGTAGCCGTCTTCTGCAAACTTCTTGATCTCGGCGTTTTCGGTATCGGCCAAATAGAGGAACCCGTCTGCCCAGGCGACGCCCATGGGGCGGTTCAATTGCGCGGTACCCTTATCCCCTACGCCCCATGGCTCAATGGCCGAGCAAATCTCCGGCGCCGACGACAGCGGCACAAAGACGTAAGTCGCCGCGCCAACAACCAAAAAACTGACAAAAATCGACAGTAGAATTTTCCTCATTGGCCCAGAATCTTGTAGTCGTACGGATACTCGGACCTTTCGAAGGCTGCCAGTATCTGGTCCAATGTCACGGTCTTGTCATCCTTGATTGATACTC
>JBHIDG010000475.1:0-2259 GCA_046760025.1 Woeseia sp.
TTGCGTTGTTCAACCTCGCACACGGGAACACGACCGTCATACCGGCATGTGACATGAAACGCCCGGGCAGGGCAGACCCGCGCATCGTGCTGTCGCAGCTGATGACCGAGAAGGCGACCACGATGATTGCGTCCCCCGCGCTTCTCGAGCGCCTCGCCGATTACTGCCTGCGACATGAGAGGTCGATACCGACTCTGCGCTGTATATCGACCGGGGGCGGACCGGTCGGACCGACCCTGCTGGCGCGGCTCGGTAAGGTTGCGCCGCAAGCGATCATCAGGGCCGTCTATGGCAGTACCGAGGCAGAACCCATCGCCAGTGTAATCGACCGGGAGATATCGCCTGCCGACAAGCGCGCGATGCGTGAAGGCGCCGGTCTGCTCGTCGGCCGGCCTGTCGAGGGCTGTAGGGCGAGAATCATTCCGGGTCATGCGCTGTGTCCGCCGGGTCCCTTTTCGGAATCCGAGTTCGCGGCG
Organism: Woeseia sp.; assembly: GCA_046760025.1. Classification (GTDB taxonomy): domain Bacteria; phylum Pseudomonadota; class Gammaproteobacteria; order Steroidobacterales; family Woeseiaceae; genus JACZWL01. The sequence continues at coordinate 477 of JBHIDG010000475.1, forward strand.
CTGACCCTCGACCGGCTGCAAGTCGGCGAGATTATTGTCAGTGGATGCCACGTGCTTCCGGGTTACGCCGATCCGGTTCGCAACCGTGAAACGAAAATCGACGTGGAGGGCAAGCGATGGCACCGGACCGGCGACGCGGGATACTTCGACGCATACGGTCGCCTCTGGCTGGTCGGCCGTTGCATCGCCGCTATTCGTGATGCGAGAGGCACGGTATATCCCTTCCAGGTCGAGTACGCGGTCACTTCGGTCAAAGGAATAAGCCGCGCCGCACTGGTAGCCGATCAGGGGCAGCGTGTCCTGGTGATCGAGACCTCGGCAACGGAATTTGCCTCCGAATGCACGAGAGCGGCGCGTTGCGTGGCGGACAAGCAGATCGATCGCATCGTCACCGTGCGACGCATCCCGATGGATCGGCGTCACGACGCCAAAGTGGACTATCCCGCGCTGGCACGCATGCTGGAAGGTCGCTGTACAAGGGTCGGGCTAGGGATCGCCACGCTCGCCGCGCGACTCCTTGGTCTGATCAGGGACTTCGCCGCGACCGCATACTATCGTCGCTCCTAGCGAGCTCTCGCAGAATCCATTCGACGTAGCGTCGCTCATTGGTTTCCATACGCGAGAACGGGCCCGGTCTGTAGTATCGCGAATTAACGCCCTTCCAGTTATTCACGATTATCTTTTCGTCGGCGCAGGTCGTGACGTCCCACAGCCACATCAGTTCGTCGCGGTCGTAGTCCTTTCCCTCGACCGCATCGTTTCGCACGAACCAGAAAAGTTCGCATTGGCACTCGCCATGATCGATCGGGCGGAATACGTAGGCGACGACGTGGTCGCTGTATGCGAGGAAATAGGAGAACGGGCCGAGTGTCAGGTCTGATGCACCGCCGTCGTAGTCTTTGAGATGGCCCAGCAACGGCGCAACCGGTTCACCGTCACGACTTCCGGTCTTGTAGCCCTCGAACAGAGCAGTGCGGCTGTAACTGTACCCCTGCTCTCCCGGCCTGGCCAAAGTGTCCTCACAAGCGTGTTCGATGTTTTTGAGCCCACAGGCGCTCATCCTGTCGAGCATGGGTTCCTGAATGCGATCACGTTGCTTCGCATCGAGCATCAGCGTGTGCATCGTCGCGTAGTCGGGATGGGCGGTCGCGCAGTGATAGCATTCCTGGTAGTTCTCGACGGCCAGCTTCCAGTTTGCCGCTATCGGATAGGTTTTCCTGGCCGCCACTTTAAGATCCTCGAAACCGAACATGGCCATCGGCTCTGCCAGATCGCGCTTCGCAGCTTCGAGCAAGGGCGGGTCATTACAAAAACAGACGAACATCATTCCGCCGAGAATCTCCAGTGAGACCGGATGCAGGCCGTAATCTTCCCGGTCGAAGCCCTTCTTCATCGACCGTGCGGCGATCAGCTTGCCGTCGAGCCCGTATATCCAGCCGTGGTAGGGGCATCGAAAGTTCCTGTTCCTGCCGTGATCATCCAGGCAGACCAGCGAGCCTCGATGCCGGCAGACGTTGGCAAACGCTCTGACTTGTTGATCCTCGCCCCGCACTATGATGGCCGATTCACCGGCCAGCCTGAATACCAGGAAGTCACCCGGCCCCGGAATCTGTGTCACGTGGCCCGCCAGGATCCAGTTTCTCATGACGATGCGATCCAGCTCCACGGCTACGGCGTCGGGTTCGATTCTGGCGACAAGGGCTACGGCAAGGCAGTCAGCTACGCGAAGAAGTACATGCTGCTGACGGCCTTCAACATGGTGACGGGGGACGACGTCGATCAG
>JBHIDG010000476.1:0-2253 GCA_046760025.1 Woeseia sp.
TCGAGGGCACGATCGCCCATCACAAGAAGCATCTGACGGTGGGCAAGCAGGGCCGCGTAAAGGCGGACATCCACGCGAGCTCCGTGATCGTCGAAGGCCGCCTTATCGGCGACATCCACAGCGAAGGCATTGTCTCCCTGGCAAAGGGCGCGGACGTCAGAGGCAACATCAACTGCGGCCGTATCATCATGGAGGACGGTGCGAGGTTCTCGGGAAGAATCGACATGAGCGAGCCACCCAAGGTCCGGGCGCCCGAAGAGCCCGGGGAGCCGGCTCGGGTCAAACCGGTTCAGGTAAAGAAAGTACCTGCTTAAACGGCTTATTCCTGCGAGAGTCGGGCCCGTCCGGACGGGCGACTAATCTACAATAGGTGCGATGCACCTCGTCGTCTTCGGCCTCATCATACTCACGATCGTCTTCGGGCCCGGTCTGTGGGTGCGGCGTGTCCTCGAAACGTATTCCAGGCCGGCCGATCGCTACGCTGGAACCGGCGCCCAACTTGCGCGTTTTCTTCTGAACAAGTACGGCCTCGAAAACATCGAAGTCGAGCAAACCAGGGAGGGCGATCACTACGATCCCGACGCCAAGGCCGTTCGCCTGACGCCGGATAGGTACGAAGGGCGGTCATTGACAGCGATTACGGTGGCCGCACATGAAGTCGGTCATGCGCTCCAGGACCGCGACGGTTACGGCCCGCTGAAATTCAGGACTCGCCTGGTAAAAGCCACGCGATATGCCGAAAAGCTCGGCGCCGGCATTCTGATGGTATCGCCTTTCATCGGAGCGCTCACGCGCGTACCGATGATCGGTGTACTTATGTTTCTCGGTGGCCTGCTCACATTGGGCACTTCGACGCTGATTCATCTAGTGACGTTGCCGACGGAACTCGACGCGAGCTTCAACCGGGCATTACCGATACTAGTGCAGGACAACATTCTCAAACAAACCGACCACCGACACGCAAGGCGTATCCTGAAGGCCGCCGCATATACCTACGTCGCGGCATCGCTGATGAGCCTGCTCAATATTGCCAGATGGTGGGCAATCCTCAGACGCTGATTTCGACCGGGCCGCCAATCGTATTCGCGGTTGCTATCGACAGTGGTCGGCTAGTAATCTGTTGGCTCGGCCCCTTCGGCAGGGTCGAGCGCTTCGGTGTCGTCTTCCTGCTGTGGTTCAACATCCTCCTCCACCACGGCATCGCCTCCCTGGCCACAATCCCAACCCCACTGGGTGAGTTGTGCAATAAATTCCTGCGTCTTTCTTTCGCAATAGCCCGCCTCGTTCAATGCGCGCCATAGGACCTGGCGCTCCCCCGGTGCTTCGGTGTCTTTGAAATATTGCACTTCGCAGGGAACGGCAACGCCCGTTTCGTGAAAGATTTCGACACGCCGCTGCAGATCGCCATACTTGCACTGATACTTGTCAGCGGCCTGCGCGGTTGCGAGGCTCGGCAGCATTGCCGTCAGGAATACGGCAAGGAATCTTGTCTTCATATCGCCCACCCGATTCGCCAGAATTAACGTGGCAAGTATAACAACCCTCACGGCGACGCTCATGCCTAGAACGTGGAGAGAACTTCTTCCCCACGGCCGCCTGCGCGCAGGTCGGTATCGCCATCCAGACGAGCCAAGAGCCCGGGCATTCCATAGTGGAGCATGCCGCATCAGCCTGACCGGAAATTAAATACTTACAATGCATAATTATTGTGACTTCTAGGAATTGCCCGTGCGTGGCAATCGTGCCACTCGCTGCCCGGCAAGCCGGTGCTAGAATGCCGGCTTCGCTGTCAGGGGAAAGACCCAGGGGGACATCATGTCACTCAGAATCAATTCCGACGCACCTGATTTCACCGCCGAAACCACTCAGGGTACGATTCGTTTCCACGAGTGGATTGGCGACGGTTGGGCGGTGTTGTTCTCACATCCGAAAGACTTCACACCGGTCTGCACCACCGAGCTCGGCTATATGGCCGGCCTTCAGGATGAATTTGCAAAACGTAACTGTAAAGTGATTGGACTGAGTGTCGATTCAGTCGATGATCACGAATTATGGCTCCGGGATATAGAAGAGACACAGGGTCATAAAGTCAGGTATCCATTGATAGGCGATCCCGAACTCAAGGTTGCAAAGTTGTATGACATGCTCCCGGAGGACGCGGGAGACACGTCCGAAGGCAGAACGGCAGTCGATAACGCGACAGTGCGTTCGGTATTCCTGATCGGGCCGGACAAGAAGATCAAGGCGATGCTG